>JBEBQJ010000096.1:0-17089 GCA_040395455.1 Sphingobacterium yanglingense
ATGGGCCCTTGCGCTAGTTCGCAGTATGAGGAGCTTATCAAAGGATCTTCCTTTTTTACAAAATATCAAGAGCGAATAGAGCGACGCACAGCAGCCGAAATTTTGGAGGAAAGGTTGTTGGCTGCCAATAGATTGAAAGAAGAAACAAAGGCCCGTCAGCAGGCAGAGAAAGAAGCGAGTAGACCAACGGCTACGCGGTCTAGAAGGCAAACCCCAATGGAAGCCGCTCAGACACAAGCGAGCCGGACACTGGCCCGTGAGGGGGTCAAGCTGATTGGGAAGCTGGCTAATGGCCTATTGAACGCTTTCTTCAAAAAGAAATAGTATCAATACTTTGTCTTCTCTATTTGATGGCCTTAAGGCTGGTTGAGGAGAGCTACATAAATTCATTAATATGAGCCAATTATATTGCACATAAAAATGAATTTATGTAGGTTTGTGCACAATTAGAAAAAGCATATAACTATATTACGTATTATGGGAAAACCTACTTTGTTAGTTTTAGCAGCTGGGATGGCGAGTCGTTATGGATCTTTGAAACAAGTAGATAGTTTTGGACCTCATGGGGAGACTATTATCGATTATTCTATATATGATGCTATACACGCTGGATTTGGAAAAGTAGTCTTTATTATCCGTCAGGAGTTTGAAGGCATCATGCGCGAGAAATTTGATGCTAAATTTAAGGGATTGATTGATGTTGATTATGCTTTCCAAGATTTTGACCTGACAAAGTTTGGAGTGGATCGTGTAATCGAACGTACAAAACCTTGGGGTACAGCTCATGCTGTACTTAGCGCAAAAGATCTTATCAATGAGCCGTTCTGTGTGATTAATGCCGATGATTTTTATGGTACGGACTCTTTCGTTAAAATGGCTAATTTCCTAAATAATGAGGTCTCGGATACACACATGTCGTTGATGGGATTTGAAGTTGGTAATACGATGTCGGACTACGGCTATGTCTCTAGAGGGGTGTGTGAAGTCTCTGCCGATGGAAACATGGAAAGTGTTACAGAACGTACAAATATCTATTACAAGGAAGACACTACTGGAGCGAAAAAGATTGTATATGAAGAGGGCGGAGTCGAAACAGAGTTAGCGGCAGATACACGAGTGTCGATGAATTTCTGGGGATTCACACCGAAGGTATTTGAAGTGGCGTTGTCTATGTTCCCCAAGTTTGTAGAGGAAAATGCGGAGAACCTAAAAGCTGAGTTTTTCATTCCATCGGTGCCAGATTATATGGTGAAAAACCGTCTTGCTGATTTTAAAGTGATTCCGACATCATCAAAATGGTTTGGAGTTACTTATTCCGAAGATAAACAGATTGTACAGGAGAGTATCTCGAAGCTTGTTGCCGAGGGAGCTTATCCCGAAAAGTTATTTTAATTACGTAGATTCTTAATATATTGAAAGTGCAAAGCGGAAAGTTTTGCACTTTTTTAATTTTATATGTATGCGGAGATTAGGAATTGTGGTCCTTTACACTGTGCTAGGGTTTGTTGGTTTTATCGGAGTCTATATCGGCGCAGATGCGGTCTTGTCGAGAATTCCTGCCTATGATGTGAGCGGCGAAGTGTTGCGTCCTAAGTATGAGGTCTATATACTGTCTAATGGAGTGCATACCGATATTGTTTTGCCTGTTAAGACGGATTTGATGGATTGGGGAACTGTATTTCCTATGGACGATGTGAAGCGGAAAGAGGCAGGCTATCGATTTGTAGCTATAGGCTGGGGTGATAAAGGCTTTTATCTGAATACGCCAGAATGGAAGGACCTAAAAGCTAGTACAGCACTGGTCGCGGCATTGGGGATCGGAGAGACAGCAGTACATGTGACTTACTATCATAAGATGTTGGTCGACGAATACTGTTATCGTGTAGAGGTAGATAGTGTACAATTGCTTCAATTGAGGGATTACGTACTCGCTACTCTAGATACCGATGATAAAGGTAATGCTATTCTGATCCATACAGACGCACAATATGGGTATTCGGATGCTTTTTACGAGGCTAAAGGGGCTTACAGTATTTTTTATTCGTGCAATACCTGGACGAATCAGGGACTTAAGATGGCAAATATGCCGTCCGGGATCTGGACTGTATTTGACAAGGGAATTTTAAGACATTATCAGAAGTAACCGCCAAGGGGAGTGTAACGCGCGTTGTTTATCGATTGGTAAAGGAGCAATAAAAAAAGCTCGAAGAAATTAATCTTCGAGCTTTTTAATTGGATAAGAAGTGTTGTTATTTAACTTCTTCGAAATCTACATCCTGTACATCGTCTGCACCACCTTGGTTTCCGCCAGCTTGTCCAGCTTGCTCTCCGCCTTGAGGTTGTCCTCCTTGTTGAGATGCAGCATACATTTCTTCAGATGCAGCATTCCATGCATTTTGTAATTCTTCAGAAGCACTATCGATATCTGCAAAATTTCTAGCTGCGTGTGCCGCTTTCAATTTCTCTAGACCAGCTTCGATAGGTGCTTTTTTATCTGCAGAGATTTTGTCACCGTATTCTTTCAATTGTTTTTCTGTCGAGAATACCAATGCATCTGCTGCGTTGATTTTATCTGCTTCCTCTTTCATTTTTTGGTCAGCCTCAGCATTTGCTTCAGCTTCTTGTTTCATCTTTTGGATTTCTTCGTCTGAAAGACCTGAAGAAGCCTCGATGCGGATATTTTGCTCTTTTCCTGTCGCTTTATCTTTAGCCGATACTTTGATGATACCATTGGCGTCGATATCGAAGATAACTTCGATTTGTGGAATACCACGTGGAGCAGGAGGGATGTCTGCTAATTGGAAACGTCCTAGTGTACGGTTCTGTGCAGCCATTGGGCGTTCACCTTGCAATACATGAATCTCTACTGAAGGCTGATTGTCTGATGCTGTAGAGAACACTTCCGACTTTTTAGTAGGGATTGTTGTATTCGCTTCGATCAATTTAGTCATTACACCACCCATAGTCTCGATACCTAAAGAAAGAGGGGTAACGTCTAATAACAATACGTCTTTTACTTCTCCTGTCAATACACCACCTTGGATAGCTGCTCCTAATGCTACTACTTCGTCCGGGTTTACACCTTTTGAAGGCTCTTTTCCGAAGAAGCTCTTAACAGCATCTACGATAGCGGGGATACGTGTAGAACCACCTACTAAGATAATCTCATCGATATCAGATGTACTGAAACCAGCGTTCTTTAATGCCGTACGACAAGGCTCGATAGTACGTTGTACTAAATCAGCTACTAAACTTTCGAATTTAGCACGAGACAATGTACGTACTAAGTGTTTAGGGCCTGTAGCATCAGCTGTGATGTATGGTAAGTTGATTTCAGTAGATGAAGTGCTTGAAAGTTCAATTTTTGCTTTTTCAGCAGCCTCTTTCAAACGTTGTAATGCCATAGCATCTTTTTTCAAATCAAAACCATTGTTTTCAGCTTTGAATTCGTCATTCAACCAGTTGATGATTGCATTGTCAAAGTCATCTCCACCAAGGTGAGTGTCACCATCAGTAGCTTTAACTTCGAATACACCGTCACCCAATTCAAGTACAGATACGTCATGTGTACCACCACCACAGTCGAATACAACAATCTTCATATCCTTGTTTGCTTTATCAAGACCGTATGCTAGCGCAGCAGCTGTAGGCTCGTTGATAATACGCTCTACTTTTAGACCAGCGATTTCACCAGCTTCTTTTGTTGCCTGACGTTGTGCATCATTAAAGTATGCAGGCACAGTAATTACTGCACGGCTTACTTCTTGACCTAAATAGTCTTCAGCAGTTTTCTTCATTTTCTGAAGAACCATCGCTGAGATTTCTTGAGGTGTATATTTACGGTCATCAATCTCTACACGAGGAGTGTTATTATCTCCCTTTACAACATTGTAAGGAATGTGTGATAACTCTTTAGAGGCCTCATCAAAAGAGGTACCCATAAAGCGTTTGATTGAGTATATAGTTTTGTGGGGGTTAGTGATAGCTTGACGTTTAGCAGGATCTCCTACCTTACGCTCTCCACCATCTACAAATGCTACAATAGAAGGAGTTGTACGTTTACCTTCATTGTTTGCAATTACTACGGGCTCATTACCTTCCATAACGGCTACACATGAGTTCGTAGTTCCTAAGTCGATTCCTATAATTTTAGACATATTTTTATGTATTGTTGTTTACGAGTTATTAATCCTTGATACCAATACAACAACCCTTATGCCAACACAATGTTTGCTCAAAAAAAACAAAAAAGAACCTCAATTTGTCGGAAATATGACAGTATACTGTGACAAAATGTCTCTACTTAGTAAATTATCTGTTCTAAAATGCTCTTTTTAGCAGACCCACTGTCATTGCCTCGTTGGAAAAACCTGCCAACAGAGTTTGCAAAATCGTCCAATGTCATCGCCTTTGTCTTTTTATCTCTCCAGTCGTTTGGTAGGGCCTCATTGTGGTAATCTATCTTTGTTGCCCAGTACTGGATGTGCATTTCGGGAATCGCGAGTCCAAGGATCATGCCTGGTAGACCATGGCTTAATGCCGGCCCTCCTGATACAGGAATCTGGTCGGTGTAAAATGCAACTAGATATAGGGAGTCTGCTGTCGCACCATTTACGCGACGACACTCGAATCCTGCTATATTCCGGTATTCATCGGTAAACCGCCAAGTGATGTTTGTTAAAGAGTCCTGAAGAATATATTTATCATCGAGTTCTACCTGTATTTCGGCCTGACTGGACTTCAGATTTTGATAAAGTACTTTGGAGGAACCTCCTCGGCTACGGGCTCCACGCATCATTATGGCTCCGCCACCATGTACACTTACAGCTCCCATAGACATGGACGCACCGCCTCTATTGCCCCGGCCTCCACCTGCCCTAGCCTGACCACGTGCAGTGTCTTTGTTTTCTTCGTCACTTACTTCAGGCATTAAGAGACTTCCGTTCTCGTCAAAGTACATGGTCATTCGTTCGGTACGGGAGTCAGGCATTTTGTTGATGTCTCCGCCCCAAAAGTGTCTGCCTCCCATTTGACCCGGCGCAGCTTCTTCAAATTTTTTCATCATCTCTCGCGTTTGTGCCCGAGTGTAACTTATTTTGTCGAACGAGATGATACCTCTATTGCCAAAGTATGCATATTGTGCTTGAGCAGAGATGCCAAAGAGTAGCGCCAGGGATAATATTAATATTTTATTCATATCGAATTCCTTTCTATTTTATTGTAACGTATTGGATAGTGTACGTCTGTATGCTATTATCCTTCTTTTTTCTTACCAAGGTTCTTGTTGAAATCCCATTTTAACCCTACTAATATATAACGGGTCAATATCTGTTGACTGGATTGACTAAAGCCGGTTTCAGAAGAGGATCTGTTGATATTGTTGTACGTGTTGAAGATGTCAAAGCCTTTAATACTGGCTGTTAAGCTTTCGTTGCTCAACAGCTTTTTGCTGATTTCAGCATTGACATAAAACTGATGTAGACTTTTGTTATAGAACTTCGTTGGCCCTTCTAGAGCGTAGTTTATATTGCTACTAACATTGAATTTTTTAGGTAAGAAATACTTGAAAAAACCAGAGGCCGAAGTGTTGAAAGCTGTATAATTGTAGTTTTTTTGTAGACTATTCCGTTGGTTGTCTACACTCACTCTCCAGCTGAAATCGTAATCCAATCCTTTTGAGTTCTGTTCGTTCAGTCCAATCCCTGTGGATAGGCTGGCCGTTTGTAGATCGTTCAACTCATATTGTTGTGTCTTGATGTCAGGACCGTATTTAATATAGGTGAATCCGTTGTTATAATTAAGACTTCCGAAAACATTAAACTGGGTGTTTTTGTCAAATACGGGTTTACTGAAGTTTGTATTCACTCCCGCTCTCCAGCTGGATTTTCCGTTTACGTTGATGTATGAACTCGTCGTTACACCTGCAGTATCTATTGTTTGCTGATTTACTATAGGATCGGTAGTGAATGCGATATCTGCATTCATGTTCCAACTCGTTCCTTTCAATAGACTCATGGTATGGTAATTTAGTCTAAAGGAGTTGTTGTTCGAACGTTTTAGGTCCGGATTTCCGAGCTGAATGAACAAAGGGTTCGTCTGAGGCTGTAATGGTTGAAGCTGGCCAAAAGTCGGGATGTTGTAATTGTTTTGATAGAACAGGGCTACATTTTTTCTGTTAGAAAGTCTGTAGTTGACATTCATATTGATATCATTGTCCCAGAACGTACGGTCGAGATCTATGCTCCTGTAGCCGTCTGTCAAAGATTGCTCTTTGAAGGTCGCGCGATTGGAGAGATTGACCGAGAGTTTCTCTACAAAATAGTTTAAGTTGGCTACCATACCGTGATTGGTATTGATGGTTTCCTGATCTTGAGAATAGAGAATGTCTAGTACAGGAGGCATACTTCCATCTCCTCTTTCGAAAGATTTTAATTCCGTTTTATTTGTCGAATTGCTGATGTTGTAACCTAGAGAGTAGTTGATTTTATTGGAGATACGATCTGAATACTGAATCTGCCCCGAAACATTATTACTATGCGTATTATTGATCCGTTGTTGGTTTATGACAGAGACGCTATCCTTAGTGTAAAAGTTAGTCGTTTGCTTAACAATGCTTTCGGAATCGTTTTTATTGTAACTGTTGTTAAAATGGATATTAAGGGAGCTTCCTCGTTTATTGAGGCGCTTTCTGTAATTGAGACGTATATCATTTGAGCGGGTATCCCCGTTTGTGACAGTGTTGTCATCTAAGTCACTAACATTTCCCTGAGTGTTGTTTTTTGTTTCGCTAAAAGAGGTATTACTACTGTAATTCTTGGCAAAATTAGCTCCTATATTAACTTCCATATTGGAGGTTGAGTCAATTCTATACCTTATTTCTGATCGTAGACCATGTGCATCCGAGGAGTTCTCTGTTGCTGCTTTACGCCAGCTCTCTTGGATGACGTCGCCCGTTAGTATTTGTTGGTTGTAGGATTCGGACGCATTGTTGTTGCTGTTGTTGTTGAAATTATAGTTACCGTTGAAGTTGACTTTTTTCTGAAAAAACTGATTTTCATAATTCGTCCCAACGGAGGTACTACGTGGATTACCTGTGATTTGACTATTCATCCGAAGTCCGCCCTCTCGTCCCATACCAGCGCCCATGTTGTTGGTATTGGCGGTGACTCCTATGCGTTCGGTTTTATTGAATTTGGCGGCGAATAGGCTTCCTGTATAGAGGTTGTCAGTGCCGGCTAGTGCTTCTGCATTGCCAAAAACACCTTTGCGGGCTTCTTCTTTCAAGACCGCATTGACCGTGACCTCGCGTACTCCATCATCTATTCCTGTTAGCTCAGCTTCTTTGGATTTCTTTTCGTATACCTGTACTTTGTCAACAGCATCTGCACGGATATTTCGGATAGCGATTTTAGGATCGTAGCCAAAGAACTCTTCCCCATCTATCAATACTTTGGATACCGATTTTCCATTTGCAGTTATCTTACCATCACCCGAAACGGAGAGTCCTGGCAAGCGTCGTAGCAAATCCTCTAGTTTGGCATTTTTCTCTGTCTCAAAGCTGCCTGCATCGTACTCTAAGGTGTCCCCTTTGATTCGTATCGGTAGACGTTGTTGTATGACGACTTCTTCTATTAGGTTAGCCTGTGAGCTCAGTGCTATAGGAGCGAGTGTTGAGCTTGAACCTTCAAGCTTTATTTTTTTAGAAATAAGTTCATACTTAGGGTAAGAGACGATAAGTAGGTAAGACGTGTCTATTAAGCTCTTGAATGAAAACTTTCCATCTTCGTCTGCGCGTGTAAACTGTTGCATGATGGAATCTTGGTTGAGTATTACAATAGATGCATTGGTCAACGGCTTACTGTCCGCCTTGTCTATGATTCTACCAGATAAGGTGTGTTGACCATAAACTAAGTTTGCGGCAACTAACATAAGGATGCTGAATATAATTCTTTTCATTCAATTGGTTTAAAGACAAGTCAAAGATAGAGTGAACATTTATTAAATAATGTTAAATGCTTTGCAACATTTTGATGACTGTTTTGTTGCTATATTATGCTTATTTTTGTGTTTTGATAATGTCTACCAATGAAATATCTTTAGCAGAAAAGTGACACGAGACGTAAGCGATGCGAGGCGTTTTTGTCCTGCATATCGGAACAGGCATGTGTTGGTTTAAAACAAATAAAATATATAATAATATGACTTTCGAAGCTTATCTAGCGTATTTTGAAGATGTATTGGCAAATCCATCCAATTATCCTACTTACAACGATCCTGAATATTTTAATTATGCGAAACTGAATTGGTCTCGGATGGGCCGTTGGTTGAAGAAATTTGAATCCAGCGACGCTACTAAGGTCTCTTTGTCCAACTTGGAAGGGAAGCAAACCTGGATTTTGATTACAGAGCCTTGGTGTGGTGATGCTGCGCATAGTGTGTCGCAGATTTATAGTTTAGTGAAGGATAACCCTAATATTAATTTGGATATACAGCTTAGAGATGCAGCGCCATTCCTTATTGATCAATACCTTACTAATGGTGGTAAGTCTATTCCTAAATTGATTATTAGAAATGAAGCCGGTGAGGATATTGCCGTGTGGGGACCGAGACCGGAGGCATTACAACGCATTTTTGAAGAAATGAAGGCTGAGGGAAAGGAATTTGAAGATATCAAGACCTACTTTCAGACCTGGTATAATGCGGATAAGGGGACAGAACTTCAACAGGAGTCGGTTCAAGTGCTTAAGACGGGAGACACCGAGGAGTGTCAGTTTTACTTGTCACGGTTATGCATATCGAAGAACTGCGAGAATATTGTTTAGGTCAGAAAGCTGTTTCTGAAGAGTTGCCTTTTGGGCCCCAGACACTGGTGTTCAAGGTAGCAGGTAAAGTGTTTTTATTGGTTGGGTTGGATCAGGTGGATCAGTTGAGCTTTAATGTAAAGTGTGATCCGGAGTATGCTTTGGAGCTGAGGGAGCAGTACGAAAGCACGGTGTTGCCCGGGTACCATATGAACAAAAAACATTGGAATACCGTCTATGCCAATAGAGAATTGTCAGATGATAGATTGTTTGGGTTGGTCGATCATAGTTATCAACTTGTTTTTCAAAGTTTGCCAAAGAAAATGCAGGAAGAGATTGGTGCCAGTGAATAATATGGCTTTTATAATTAAACAGAGGAATGTAAAGATTTAATTCGGTTTGGGGTATTGTTGTGCCTTAGGAACGATTTATTATACCTTTGTGCGTTTGGTAAGTGGCTAGGATGATCAATTTGTTGGGATGAATAAAAATTGATAAAAAGCAAAATAAATTGGGAAATTTAGCTTTTTTGTTGAACAGATGAAATCGGGAGGGATATAAGCCAAAGCTATAATTAATGAACAAATTAAATAAATATGAAGTATAGAATTATAGTATTATTAACCGCTGTGACTACGCTGTTTATGAGTAGTTGTATTAAAGATGAAGCGCTTAATACGGAAGCCGATATCGAAACTGCTTCGATTCCTCATGGGGATCAGGTTTTGCAGGTAAAACCCTCGATTGGGGATGATAGGGTCGTTTTTAGGCTTAAGCGATTTTCTGGAAGCTACTTACAGGCACCAGAGTTTACGCTGACAGAAGGAGCTACTATTGAACCAGCTAGTGGAACTGAGCAGGATTTTTTCACTCCTAAGCAATACAAGGTTACTTCGCAAGATGGGGTTTGGAGTAAAACTTATACGGTTTCTTTTATTATCGACGATGTAGCTGATTTCTATTCAACGTTTGAGAATGCTGAAGTCGTAGAAGCCAAAAATCCAATAGGATTTTATCATCAATTCTTTGAGCTAGCAACTAACAATCAAAAAAAATATGACTGGGCTACGGCTAATCAGGGATATAATATTTTGGCTGCAACTCTTTTACCTCCAGGGGAAAAACTCGAACCTAGCTTTTATCCGACAGCCCAAACTACAGATGGGTATATAGGTAAAGGTGTCAAGATGACTACAAAGAGTACAGGTCCTTTAGGAGGACTGTTCGGTTCACCATTGGCTGCGGGGAATCTGTTTGTTGGCGAATTTAAGTTAACGAGTCCTACAATCGAATCGACACGATTTGGTCTTCCTTATAATGGTAAAAAAGCACCAGTGGCTTTAAAGGGGTTTTTTAAATATAAAGCAGGAGAAGAATTTGTTGTTAATACTCCACCATCCACACTAACGAAAGATACTTGGGATGCCTATGCTATTTTATTCGAGAAATCGACTAATGGTAATGATTATCTGACCGGTTCACATGGGTTTAAAGATCCTAGAATGGTTAGTGTTGCTCGTATAGGCAACAAAGAACAAATCGAAACCAACCAATGGACTGCATTTGAGATACCTTTTTCTTTTGTCAATGGAAAATCTTTTGACCCGACTAAAGAGTATATATATACCATCGTATTCAGTGCTAGTAAAGAAGGAGACTTATTTAATGGTGCTGTAGGAAGTACATTGTATATTGACGAGGTAGAGTTAGTTGTAGATCAAACGAAATAATCATAAACGCAATAAAAAGGTTCTCAATGAATAAAATATTATATATAGTAGCTGTTTGCTTTATGGTTGCTACCAATGCACAGGCACAAGAACGCGCAGAAGAGAAAAAGGCAAATTTTTTTAATACAAATATGGATTACGGGGTGCAGGCTCACTTTAGTATTGGCGGTAGTGCTCCCTTGGGCTTCCCCAATACAATCCGTAAAATAGATAGTTTTAATCCTGGCTTTAAATTTGGATTGGAGGCTAATGCTACGAAATGGGTGGATGAAAAATGGGGCGTACGTGTAGGGCTTCGTTTTGAAGAAAAGGGAATGAACACGAAGGCAAAGGTTAAAAATTATCTTACTGAAGTTGTCAAAGATAATTCTAAAGTTAGAGGATACTATACCGGTCGCGTAGAAACGAATGTTCGGAATACCTACCTTACTGCTCCTGTATTAGCTGTTTACAAATTAACGGATACCTGGAACCTTTATGGAGGTCTCTATTTTTCAGCGTTATTGGATAATACGTTTGATGGAAATGTGTCAGAGGGTTATTTGAGACAAGATACACCAACGGGTACCAAAATTACATTTGAAGAGGGGAGTCAAGCTGCTTATGATTTTTCTGATAATGTGAGTAAGTTTCAATGGGGTACGCAATTAGGTGCTGAATGGAAAATGAACAAACATTTTAAGTTATTAAGTGATGTTACTTACGGTTTCAATAATATTTTTGAAAAGGATTTTTCATCTATTGACTTCAGTATGCACAATATCTACCTTAATGTTGGATTTGGTTATAGCTTCTAGAGTATAGCTGTTTTGAAATAAAAAAGGCCTGTTGTTAAAAAACAACAGGCTTTTTTTATTTATGGACATTACATTTTCAAGCCAATTTCTCGTAGACGTTCGTCTAGATATTGCCCGGCAGTGTAGTCTTCATATGCTTTAGGGTGCGCTGCATCTATACAGGAATCCAATGAAGCAAGGCTCATTTGAGACTTAGGATGTAAGAAGAACGGTACAGAATAACGTGAAGTCTTCATCAATTCGACTGGTGGGTTTACGACACGATGTGTGGTCGACTTCAGTTTATTGTTCGTCAGTCGTTGCAGCATATCTCCAACATTGACGACGATGTCCTCTCCTTTAGCCTTAATAGGAAACCATTCTCCATCTTTTGTCAGTACTTCTAATCCATCTGCGGATGCCCCTATCAATAGGGTGATTAGATTGATGTCCTCATGTGCACCAGCTCGGACGGCATCCGGAGCTAGGGCCTCAGGATTTTCGATAGGAAAGTAATGAATGGCTCTAAGAATAGAGTTCCCATTAATAACATGCTTTTCAAAATAATTCTCTTCAAGCTCCAGGTAGGTAGCAATGGCTTTGAGTAGATTACGGCCCGCGTTTTCTAGTTTCTTGTAAATCTCTCCGGTTACGATGTCGAAACGAGGTAATTCTTCTACTGATGGGTTGTCTGGGAAGTCTGTTTTGGAATAGTCTTCTCCAACAATGGTCTGTCCACGCTGCCAAAACTCTTTTAAATCTGGGGTTTTGGAATCCTTAGCTTTCTCTCTTCCTTTTGTGGTATAGCCACGCTGACCTGCAAGTTCGGGAAATTCGTATTTATCCTTCGTTTTCTGAGGTAGGTCAAAAAAGGCCTTGACGGTTTGGTATAGTTCAGCGATTAGCTCCTCGCTTAATCCGTGATTTGCAATAGTAACAAATCCAGTCTCATTAAATGCCTTACCAATGTCTTGTACAAATTGTTTACGCTGATCGATACTGCCTTCGGTGTAGTGCAGTAGGTCTAGGCGCGGAATATTTACTAATGCCATATTACTTTGTTTTTAACCAAGTACAAACCTAAATAAAATGCTTTGTATTCTCGAATATATCTCGTTTTGGCAGGATAATTTTTAATGTTTGACCACGTGTTTTTTGATTAAATATTTTAAGGTAAGTATTTGGAATATACAAGTTAAACTATTAGATTTGTTATGCTTGCATAATAAAATGCAGGTAGGTCACAATAATCAACAATGAACCAAGATAATACAATCGACTATTTTTTAAAAGCGGCTTGGCAAACTGTTGCGAACAAATATAATAATATTGCTTCACAACATGGTTTTACACAGGCAGCAGGATATATTTTAATAAATATCCACAAGGAGGGGACCGCTGTTTCCCAGATTGCAAATTCTACAGGTGTAAAAACCACTTCGCTATCTCGGGTGTTAAATAATCTAGAAGGGCTTGGTTTTATATACCGGGAGACGAGTACGACAGATAAGCGATCGGTGAAGGTCTATTTAACCGCTCTTGGCGTGGAAAAACGTAGGGTGGCAAAAAATGTGGTACGGGGTTTTAATGAGTATTTAGAATCGCAACTATCGGAGAAGGAGCGAGTACAACTGATCAAAATGCTGGCTAAGGTAAACGATCTAGCGAGTGATTATGAACCTGAGCCTATGGTGATGGTGGAGGCAGAATAGTAATGCCGGTCAAATGGCCTCCTTCTAGTGTAGAATACGAACACAACTAAAAATTACTGAGCTGATGCTCGCCGTAGATAATAACTGTTTGTTATCTAGTAGGTAACTATAAAAAGATAAATTATATACATATGAAATATCCATGTAGCAGAATTGCACAAACATGGATGAATATAGTCTGGATCTGTCAGTTGGCGGATGGTGATTAAACAATAAATAATTTACATATGAATAGAAATATTAAAAAGGTAGCCATATTGGGCTCCGGCGTGATGGGGTCCCGAATAGCCTGTCATTTTGCCAATATTGGTGTAGAGGTACTTTTGTTGGATATTGCGCCGAAAGAGTTACTTCCTGCGGAAGAGTCAAAAGGCTTGACGCTTACTCATCCCGTTGTGCGTAACCGTATTGTAAATACTTCTCTTGACACGGCCATAAAGTCTAATCCAGCACCTTTATTTAGCAAGTCTTTTGCTAAGCGGATTAGTACTGGCAATTTTGACGACGATATGGCCAAGATTGCTCAGGTCGACTGGATTATCGAAGTGGTGGTCGAACGATTAGATATTAAGAAGTCCGTTTTTGAGAAGGTGGAGCAGTTCCGTAAGGCCGGTACGCTCATAACTTCCAATACCTCGGGTATTCCTATCCATCTAATGACAGAAGGACGATCAGCAGATTTTGTTGCTCATTTTTGTGGGACTCACTTTTTTAATCCACCTCGGTATTTACAGCTGTTAGAGATTATACCTACTCCTCAGACGAAAAAAGAGGTTGTTGATTTCCTTGTTCATTACGGTGACAAAATGTTGGGTAAGACAGTGGTGCTGTGTAAAGACACACCTGCTTTTATTGGGAACCGGATTGGTGTCTACTCGATGTTGGCACTGACCCATCTTGTCGATCAATTGGGGTTAACGGTAGAAGAAGTGGATAAATATACAGGGCCGGCAATGGGACACCCTAAGTCTGCTACTTTCCGTACAGCAGATGTCGTGGGATTGGATACCTTGGTTAATGTGGCTAATGGTCTGGATCAAAATGCACCCAATGATGAGGCGAAGGGGGTATTTACTTTGCCTGGTTTCATTACCCGGATGGTCAATAACAAGTGGTTGGGAGAAAAGACAAAAAAAGGATTTTATGAAAAGGTAAGAGGGTCCGATGGTGGTTCTGAAATCTTGTCTTTAAATCTTAAGACCCTAGAATACGGCCCTCAGTCAAAAGTAAAATCGGCTACCTTGGAAGCGACCAAACAGGTAGAAGATATCCGCAAACGGATGAAGGTATATGAACAAGGGACGGATAAAGCGGGAGAATTATTCCGCGCTATGCATTATCCATTGTTTGAGTATGTTTCGAATAGGGTACCCGAGATTACGGACGATTTTTTCCGTATCGATGATGCCATGCGTGCTGGTTTTGGTTGGGAGATCGGTCCATTTGAAGTATGGGATGCATTGGGTGTACGGGAGACATTAGAGAAAATTAAAAAGGAAGAAAAGCGACTTCCGGGGCAATGTGGTGAAGTGGCACAGTGGGTGCATGATATGTTAGAGGCCGGTTGTGAATCGTTCTATAAAGTAGAGAATGGTGTACGTCATTATTATGATATCAATACTAAATCTTACAAAGTAATCCCTGGGGCTGAAGAGCTGATTGTGCTAGACCACATCCGTGAGGCAAAGACTATATGGAAGAACTCTGGAGTATCTATAATCGATCTTGGCGATGGTATCATCAACTGTGAGTTCCATACGAAGATGAATACTATTGGAGGGGATGTAATACAAGGCATAAATAAGGCTATAGATATCGCTGAGAAAGACTATAGAGGATTGGTTATATCCAATGATGGTAAAAATTTCTCAGCAGGGGCGAATATTGGAATGATTTTCATGATGGCTGTAGAACAGGATTATGACGAATTGAATATGGCGGTACGTATGTTCCAAAATACCTCGATGCGTATACGCTATTCTGCGATACCTGTTGTGGTCGCTCCTTTCCAATTGGCTTTAGGAGGCGGATGTGAGTTCTCCATGCATGCGGATTTTGTGCAGTTACATGCAGAGACTTATATGGGATTGGTGGAGTTTGGTGTCGGTGTGATTCCTGGCGGTGGTGGCTCTAAAGAATTTGCCTTACGTGCTTCTGATGAATTTAAAGATGATCAGATTACCCAAAACACATTGAAAGATAAATTCCTTACGATAGGTCAGGCCAAAGTATCTACATCTGCTGTTGAAGCCTTTGAGTTAGGTTATCTGCAGGAAGGTAAGTATGCTATTAGTATGAATCGTGCGCGTTTATTGGCTGATGCAAAAGCTAAAGCGATCGAATTGGCTGATGCTGGATATGTACAGCCAGCACCAAGAGAGGATATCAAAGTACTGGGTAATCAAGGATTGGGTATTGTCTATGTAGGAGCTTCTTCGATGCGCGCTGGTAACTATATCTCGGATCACGATAAGAAAATCTCTGAAAAGCTGGGTTGGGTGATGTGTGGTGGAGATCTTTCAGCACCTACGGAGGTGTCAGAACAATATCTACTCGATCTGGAACGTAAAGCATTTCTGGAACTCTGTGCCGAAAGAAAGACCCTGGAACGGATTCAGCATATGTTGACTAAAGGGAAGGCGTTACGAAATTAGATTAAAAGTATTTAGTACTTAGTATTTAGATGTATGCATCAATATAAGGAATTGAAATTGTGGCAAAAAGCAATCGAATTGGTTTCTGAAATATATAGCCTAACCGATAGTTTCCCTGAAAGGGAACGATTTGGATTGATTAGTCAAATCAATCGTGCCGCGGTATCGATCCCTTCCAACATTGCAGAGGGAGCAGGCCGTAATTCTGATAAAGAGTTCGTTCAATTTCTTGCGATAGCGCATGCGTCTACTTATGAAGTCGAAACACAGTTAATTATATCAAAAAACTTAGGTTATTTATTAGAAAATGATTTAGAAGAGATGTTGGGCAAGATTGTGGAATTACAGAAAATGAATTACGTTTTTCAGCAAAAGTTGAAATCTAAATACTAATATCTAACTACTTAATACTAACAACATGGAAGCATACATTGTAGCAGGATATCGTACCGCCGTTGGCAAGGCCCCTAGAGGTGGTTTTCGTTTTATGCGGGCGGATGATCTAGCCGCCGAAGTAATTAAACACTTGGTTGGTTCGGTTCCTAATTTGAATAAAGAAGAGATTGATGATGTCATCGTAGGTAATGCGATGCCTGAGGCCGAGCAAGGGATGAATATGGGACGTTTTATTTCTCTAATGGGCTTAGATACTGATAAGGTCCCGGGGGTAACGGTCAACCGTTACTGTGCCTCTGGATTGGATACGATAGCGACGGCGACGGCGAAGATTAAGGCAGGAATGGCAGATGTTATCATTGCCGGAGGAGCTGAAGTGATGTCGGGTATGCCATTTGGTGGATGGAAGATCGTACCTAATCCGAAGGTAGCAAAGGAACATGCAGATTGGTACTGGGGCATGGGATTGACAGCAGAAGCTGTCGCGCAGGAGTATAACGTTTCCCGTGCAGATCAAGATGCTTTTGCCTTAAAATCGCACCAAAAGGCTATTGAAGCTATTAAAAATGGCCATCTCAAAGATGGTGTAGTGCCTATCACTATAAAGGAGAACTATGTGAAAGACGGTAAGATGGCGACACGGGAGTATGTGGTAGATACGGATGAGGGGCCTCGTGCAGATACGACCATGGAGGCATTGAACAAGCTAAGACCTGTTTTTGCCGCGGACGGAATGGTTACTGCCGGGAATTCTTCCCAGACTTCTGATGGGGCTGCATTTGTCCTAGTGATGTCTGAGCGTAAAATGAAGGAACTCGGGTTAAAGCCTATTGCTAAGTTAATCTCTTATGCAGTTGCGGGTGTTCCTCCGCGTATTATGGGAATCGGCCCTATTGAGGCTATTCCAAAAGCGCTGGCGCAGGCGGGGCTAAAAAAAGAAGATATTGATCTTATTGAGCTGAATGAGGCTTTTGCATCGCAATCACTCGCTGTCATTCGTACCCTAGGTCTAGACGAAGA
>JBEBQJ010000097.1:0-16986 GCA_040395455.1 Sphingobacterium yanglingense
CGAAACTACTATCTAATCCAAATCCTTTTTCTTCGCTTAGACTGAAGTGTTTTAATATTTTGTAGATTTCCATAATGATGCGGTCTCCCCAACTTAGATCGCTGGTTCTAGAGAATACTTTCTCTAGAACAACAAAGTTAAAGTCTCCGGTTATTTTATGTTCCTTTAAGGTGTCGTATTGGCTAGTAATATCCACTTCACCTTTATTTACCATATCTTCTACAACTTTACGGAATAGTAGACTTATTTTTTGTTCTTCTCTAAAGCCGAGTTTGAAATCAATACGGATTAATTTTCCTGGAATGAGTTGTTTGACAGTGTAATCTCGGGCATGCGGAGTGTCCATTACATCGACATGTACTAACCAATACACATCTGCCCGCTTTGGCTTCTTATTGATGAGTGAGTAGATAATCTTTGTCTCTATCTCTTCAATATTATTGGCACTGGTCAAGTAGACTAATTGCGATGCAAAAGTAGGAACGGATTTATCTTCACTGAGTTTTGATATAATAGGGAAGTATTTTTTGATATCATCAAAGCGTACATATCTATTTTTTATTTTCCGCGCATTGTACCAGGCAAACATCACCGTGAATATACTGAATGCGAGGATCAGGGTCAACCATCCACCATGTGCAATCTTAACCCCATTGCCCATTAGGAAGCCAATCTCGATAGTGAAGTAGACGATGGCAAAAAGAATGATCCATATTTTATTAACCCGCTTACGGATCATAAAGAATATCACGAGTATGGTTGTAGAGAGGAATGTAAGATTGATGGCCAAGCCATACGCTGCTTCCATGTTGCTTGATTTTTGGAATATAGCGATTACAAGCATACAGCCTAGGAATAGGATAAGGTTGATGGAAGGAACATAAAGTTGTCCTTTTTGATCACTAGGGTATCTAATAGTCACTTTAGGCCATATGTTAAGGCGTACAGCTTCCGAAATCAAGGTATAGGATCCGGAGATCATCGCCTGACTGGCAATAACAGCAGCTATAGTAGCGATGGTAATACCATACATCAAAAACCAATCGGGCATGATAGCATAAAAAGGATTACGTTCACCTAAAACCGACCCCTCATGCATGATAAGCCAAGCGCCTTGTCCAAAGTAATTGAGGATTAAGGTGAGTTTTACAAAAATCCAGCTGACGCGGATATTCGATTTACCACAGTGCCCCATATCAGAATATAAGGCCTCTGCTCCAGTGGTACAAAGAAAAATAGCTCCTAAAATGAATAGTGCATCGGGATAATTAATGATGGTTTCGAGTGCGTAATAGGGATTTAATGCTTTGATAACTTCTGGTGCGTAATGAATATAAGATAATCCTAATATTCCTATGGTGCTGAACCAGACCAGCATAAGAGGCCCAAAAACCCGACCGACAATGGAGGTTCCGAAACGCTGGATAAGGAATAGTAGCGAAATAATCAAAACAACCACTGGTACCGTTGGAAAGGAAGGGTTATGGATCGCTAATCCCTCAATAGCGGTAGATATGGTGATGGCAGGGGTAATCATACCATCGGCCAATAGGGTAGACGCTCCTATGATAGCAGGTATGATCAGCCATTTTGCTTTCCGGCGAACTAGAGAGTATAAGGAGAGTATCCCTCCTTCACCTTTATTGTCGGCATTTAAAGTGATTAATACATACTTGATTGTTGTTTGCAAAGTCAATGTCCAAAAGACACAGGAAATACTTCCTATGACGAGATCTTTGTCAATAGCCCCTTGATTGAAAATTGCTTTGAATACGTAGAGGGGGGAAGTTCCGATATCTCCAAATATAATTCCTAAGGAGATGAGTAATCCGCCCATACTAAGGCGGTTAAGTGTGTGTTTATGGTCTGAGCCCATAGGTGTTCTTACTGTGTTACTATTAAAATATGGAGCCAATATAGAGCAAAATACTGATGTAACGAATTTTCTTGTTAAAAATTGTTAAAAGCCTGGAAAAAAAATAAAAAGGGTACCTACCTAGTACTAAAAAAACTAACTTTGTATTAGGAAGTGTGGTTCGGATTCTTTAGATTTGATTAAACCATTTCCAATTGCTTGTTGTCTAAATTGAATAATGAAAGTAAATATCTATAAATACGCAAAAATAATATGTACAGGCTTACTTCTGTCAGTCTCTGTATATGCGGCCCATGCAAGTGGGGAAAGCGTAGGATATAATGCGAGTAAGCAAATCTTTTCGTTAGAATCAAAGGATCAGGGAAGTGAAAAAATCATTACAAATGTGAAGGTGATGTATAACCCTGTTGCGGAGCAAATCAGTACCTCATTCAAGCTGACAAAGCAGGGTAATGTATCTATAAAGCTAATGGACGCCTTAGGTAATGAAGTCTTGAACTTATCTAACTCTCCCCTTGATGCGGGCAATCATAACCTTTCATTTGAAACAGAGGGTAAAGTGTCTGCGGGTTTTTATTTTGTACGGGTGAGTTCCGGTACTGAGACCATAGTCAAGCGTATTTCTATTCGTTAATAGTTGCCTCGGTACACTAAATTTATTCCAATACGATTTCCTAGATAACACTTATAGCTTTCGTAGCGATTTTTTCCGTTTTTTACTGTTTAGGGTCAGCGTCCGTTTTTTATAGTTGATTATCCCGCCATAGTTTACTAAAATATCTCCCCCCAAGACACCAATGATGGAGGGTAGGTTCATTTGTGTATAGGCGTAGTTGATGGTTGATAAGTCCAGAACAGCAACCTCAATAGTACTGCAGATCCAATCCTGGATCTGAAAGTCCGAGAGTTGCATGGTCGCACTTTTCATCTCGTTAGTCCCGAGACCTGTAGATAACAGTTCGGATGTTATGAATGCAGTTTCTGTGATTCCGGCTTGGAGTAGTGTGTTTTTATCAAATACTGTTTTGCTGGCGCCTGTGTCTACAACCATTTTGTGAGCTGTACCGAATACAGTTACATCAACAATAATATGAAAGCCTTCCTCCTCTAATTGGAGAAGTTGCAAGGGAATTGTATGCATGTATGTGTTCTCAGTCAGCAACGCTGTACGTTGCTGACGTAATAGGGATTTAAGCCAAGATTAAATAATGTTGCTGTCTTTGAGAACAGCGTTCATATTACGTACCGCTTCTGCACTCGCTTTGAAAGCAGTTTGCTCTTCGGTAGAAAGTTCTAAAGGAACAATCTTGTCCCAACCATTCTTATTGATGATTACAGGTACACCAATGTTGATGTCATGTTGTCCCATTTCACCTTCTAGATATACGGATGCAGTGAAGAGTTTATTTTCATTTAGCACAATACTTTTGACCATAGCTGCGGTCGCTGCTCCCGGAGCGTACCAGGCCGAAGTACCAATTAGTGCCGTTAATGTAGCCCCACCGACCATAGTTTTCTTGACGATGTCAGATTGTTCTTCTTCTGACAAGAACTGTGTTACAGGGATACTGTTCCAGGTTGCTTTTTGTATCAATGGAATCATGGTGGTATCACCATGTCCACCTATGACAATAGCATTTAAATCAGAAGGAGAGGCATTCAGTTTGGTTGCTAACTGAAATTTAAAACGGGCTGAGTCTAATGCTCCTCCCATACCGATTATTCTGTTTTTAGGAAGACCGCTCGCTTTTAGTGCCAAGTAGGTCATGGTATCCATAGGATTTGAAACGACTAGAATAATAACGTCAGGAGAATGTTTTACCAGATTTTCAACAACGGTTTTAACAATATTGGCGTTTGTGCCAATCAATTCTTCACGAGTCATACCAGGCTTACGTGGTATTCCTGAGGTAATCACCGCTACACTACTACCTGCTGTTTGTAGGTAATCATTAGTAACACCTTTAATTTTTGTATCAAAGCCAAGTAGTGCTGCTGTCTGCATCATGTCTTGCGCTTTGCCTTCGGCGACGCCTTCTTTGATATCTAATAATACGACCTCTTCCGCAAAATTGGCTCTTGCAATGTTATCGGCTGTAGTAGCGCCTACGGCACCGGCTCCTATAATTGTTACTTTCATCGGTTTTCAAGTTTAGAATATCTGATTACTAAATCTACTTAATATTACTCGTTTAACAAAGCGGACTAGCAAAAAAAGCAATAGATCGCTCTGGCGAGTAGGCTAAAAAGGATAGCCTATGGCCAGGTTGAATATCAAGTTTTCTCGTCTCCATTTAGAACTCTTTAAATCGATATCTTTAAATACCCAACGGTCTCCTTTAGGAAGATAAGGGATTCTGAATGGCATAGCAAAATCAGTACGTATAATGAGAAAATCAAAATCAAATCGGAGACCGGCCCCACCACCGACGGCTAGTTCGGTTATAAAATCTTTAGATAGTTGTCCTCCAGGTTTATTACTGTCAGGTCTTTGCAACCATACATTCCCAGCATCTACGAAAGCTGCCCAGTGAACAAAGCCAGCAAGTTTGGACCGGTATTCGGTGTTCAATTCTAATTTGTAATCCCCAGTTTGGTCGGCAAAGAAGTTGTTGGCCCCTATGTTTTCTGGTGCAGATGAACCGGGACCAACTGCTCTAGCTCTGAAGGCACGTAATCCATTTGGACCTCCGCTATAATATTGTTTGAGGTAGGGAAGAGAGTAAGAGTTTCCATAGGAGTAGCTAGTCCCTATCATAACTCGAGATGCTAATTGGGCATCTTTTCCTAACTTCATATAATGTCTAAAGTCACCTTCAATACGGACAAACTGGCTGTATACCGTTCCAAAGAGGGTGCGTGTCTCATCATTTTTATAGCTAGCTCCTTGAATTAAACCCAGGACGTTTCCAGAGAGATTTATACCTCCTTTAAAATAAAAGGTGTGTTTAAGCTTTTGATCCATCGAGTTGGTAAACGTATAAGTGTAATTTGGTCCGAATGAGAATTGTGGGTCAACTATACGTTTCAGTGTCGGCACCGTATCCATTTGGGCCTGATAGTCTGCAGATATATTGCGGGGCTGTACGTAGATGATTTCAGCTAAAGTAAGATCATGTTGCTTTTGATCGTTTTCCTTCCACATATAACCATAGCTAAGTGTTGAGGAATTAAGAACATACGCGGTTCTTCTATTCAAAAACTCGTATCCTACTTTGAGGTAGGTCTTGGGTATAAAGCGTTTAGAAGGAGCCCATTTGTAAGGGGAGAGTAATCTTGGCCAGGTGATCCCTAATTCGGCGCCGTATCTGTAGTAGGCGGAGTTGAGGTTCACTTTTCCGCCTGTTTGTGTTTCATATCCTCCAAAGACGTTGAGCGTCACTGTTTCTGCTCCTTTGAAAGCATTTCGTAGAGACCAAGTAACGTTTGCTTCCGACCCGTTGTATACAGTAGCGGTCTTGGCTAAGATTTCAAAGCGTAAAGATCGTTTTGGAAGCGGTGTGAGGTAATAGTATACATCAAGGGTATTGGCAGAATCTGGACTGTTTTCAAAGTTGTTTTTAACAAATTTGAATGTATTCAGGTTTACCAAATGATTGATGGTCTGATTATGGTCATGTCTATTGTATAATTCGCCTTTTTCAAAGAATATATGATTGGCCAATACTTTCTTTCGGAAGGTATTCTCGGGGTCGAAAAAGTAGATATTGTTGTTGAACAGCTCCATTCTTCGCGAATTACGTCTTGTGTAGCCCTGCGACCCCAAAGTATAGTTGGGGTATACATAGATATTGCCTATACGTTGTGGTTCTTTGGCCTGTTTAGTCGTTTCGGGCTTTATCGTTGTGTACATGTTTACCTTATGATTGCCTATCGTACTATCGACTTCGACGAGAATGTTGTCTGGATTGAAATAATAATAGCCTTTGTTTTTTAAGACATTGTCTATCCGTTCCCGCTCACTGATAATAACGTCAAGACTATAGTTTGAACCTACTTTAAGAAGAGATTCGTCCTTTACAGAGAGGATGTCTTTACCAATATGAGACGTAGAGTCGATGCTGTAGCTTAGTGAGTTGATGCGGTATATCTTTCTAGGTACTGCAGTGTAAAGGACACTAGCATATTTTCCCTTTATGATAGTATCTGAACTTACCGTAGCATTGAAAAAACCAATGTTTTCCATGCGGTTGCGTAGAAGGTTTTCGTTGTATTCTCGGTTTACGTCACTTAATAATACAGGGGCTTCACCTTGTTTCTTAAGAAACTTTCGAACAAGGTTCTTACTGGTATCATAGCCTCCGCCCATATTCCAGAATAGCAGTTTCCAAGGTACTCCCAATGCTTTTTTATTGGGTTTGGGCATCAGTAAAGAGGCGAGATTCTCTTCAAAAGCGAGCTTCCGTTGCGGGTTAATAGCGGTGTCTAATTTGAGTTCGACCTCTCCTCCCGTATATAGTTTTTCTCCCTCGGCAATATACTTGGTCGAACTACAGGAAAATAGAACTGTAATAAATAGTGTAAATGCGATTATTGACCTGATTCTATTTTTCATTTTGTCTCCTTTCCTCCTCCTCATTGCGGATAGCAGAAAGTGGCTTTTTAACTTCTGCACCTTGGTGTGTACTGTCTTTTTTATTCTTGATCGAGTCTTGTGTTTGCTGTAGTTTTTCTTGGGCTTCGCGCTCTTGCATCCGCTTGCGGAACTCTGGGCTGTGTAGCATCAAACTGTCTCTGATAACGGTGCGGACACTATCGCGGTAGATGGAGTCCGTCTCCATACGATCTACATTAAACCGCTTTCTGAAATTACTATTGTCTGAGTTATAATACTGTTCCAGTGCTTTTGAACTCATAAACAGTTCTCTGAACCTATTGTAGCTCATGTTAATGATAAAACCGATACCAGTCTCTACAAACTGTCCTTGTAGGGTGGCTTGGTATTGGTTTTTGCGATATACCCTAGCGAAATAACGTCCATCTTTCGATAGTTGATAGTCTATAGAGATATCGCCTGCGATATTATTCGGTTTTTCTCCTGGACGGTTATTACCTTCCACCTCAAAGTTTGATCCGACAGTGATTTTTAATCTGTCGTCAAATAGCATTTTGGATATCCCTACTGCAAGGTCTGTGCGGTTTTGACCGGAACCTGTAAGGTAGTCCTGCTCAGACTGTAAGTTGAAATCCAGTTCGACCCCTTTTATCAAATCTGAAGCGAGGTTGTTCAGTTGACTAGATAAGAATGAGCTCACGGAGCTACGTGCCATACCTTCTACGCCACCGCCCCCCGATAGACTTTCGAATGGATTGGAGGACATAAAACGTCCCATAATAATCAATGAGAATACTTGTTTGTTTAATTCGGCAGGGTCATCGCGTAAAGATGCGAGACCAATATTTACCTTGGACACTACATCCTGAGAGACGATTGCATTATTTTCGTCCAGATCAATGTCAAATCGGATATCAGGTTTGAATAATTCGCCTGATAGGATCAGCTTGACGTTGAAAGGCACCCGTTGTTTGTACAGATTCTGGCTCTCTGTACCGATTTGGTTGCTGACCAACTCTAGTGTTGGGAAACGACCCTTGTAAATTGCTGTAATATCCATCCGCGCATCCAACGGATCTCCATTCCAAGTAATAGTGCTGCCTTTTTCAAAATCAAATTCTTTTTTAATAGGTCCGAAATTGAAAGAATAGTTGCCTTTCTCCACAGTAAATGTGCCAGACATCGTTATTTTTTCACTCGCGTCGATAGCGGTATTCAATTCGGCAATACCCTGTATGTTCAGTGCATCTTGGGAACCTTCATCTATGATGACTTTAAACTTAGCCTCACGGTCTGTACTGAGATTGAGGGCGAGATCCATCCCCGACAATTTAGTGGCAGTTGTCATAGAGTCTAGTCTAGCAAATATATTGGCCTTTGCAGTGTCGCTTTTATCCACAAACTTGACTACGCCATCCCGTTCTGCAATTCCCGGATTCTCATTCGGGACGATAAAAACAAAGTCGGTGTTCTCATTCGCTTTGACATCACCATCAATAACAGGTTTATTTAAATCACCAGATATACGAATATTTGAGGTAATGTTCAATTTGCCATAGAATAGGTCATTGTCTTCTCTCGTGGAGTTTACGGCCGCAAAATTCTTGGTCGTTAGATTGAGGTTGAAGTCAAAGTCGGTATAGTTCTTTGTTAATATGCTACCGTTTAATTTGGCTTGGTTGCCTCTGAGGTCATTCAGTGCGAACTGTTTGAAGGCGATTCCTTGGTTGTTGAAAGTGATTTTTTGCTTGTCCATCAACAAATCAGCATTTAACATAGAGACATTCATTCTTGCTTTGTTAAAGGTCAAGTCACCAGAAATCTTCGGAGCATCGAAGTTGCCGCCAATCTGAAGCAAACCATTGAGGTCACCTTCGCTATTTTTTAAATAGCCCATACTAAAGGCTTCAATAGTTTTTATTTTTAAGGGTTTCAGTTCTAGGGAAGCATTAAAGCTAGCTTCTCCGGTAGGAGGTGCTATGTATTCTCCTAATAACTGTACATCGTTTCCGTTTTCTGTAATCTTAACATCAGCGGAATAGGTGTTTTCTTTGAGGTTGTCTACCTTCACTAAGATATTACCAACGGTATCCTGTCCAAAATAGAATTTTTTAATTTCCAGATCGGAAACAAATACAGGGTTGCTGGATAAACGGGAGACTGTAGCGGCACCATTGATCCCCCCTCCAAAGTTAAGTACATCAGATTCGAGCATACTGGAGAAAGTCTCTATCCTAAAGTTGTTGAAGGTGAGTCTGATAGGGGAATTGAATGTGCTATCTTGTGATTGTATACTAAAATCTTGCCCTTTGTAGCTTAGTTTAAAATCTTGGGCATGGATACCGTCTTTACCAAAGCTAAGCTGATTGCTTGGGTTGATATTCCACTTGTCGTAATTTAGCATGAGACCATCTTCAAATAGACTAAGCATATAATTACTCTCGTCTACACTCATTTTTGCGCCAAGGTGATAGCGTTCATTTTGTGCTTTATCTTTTATCCATAGTCCAAAATCCAAATTGTTCTCAATGATTTTACCACTGAGTACCGTATTGTTCAATTCGATATTATTGACCTTGATTTTGTTGATTAATGTGGAGTAGTACATGGTACTATCTACGGTGATAATATCTAAGCCTACGTCTTTGACTTCAATACCATCGTATATGAGAGTAGGGGCGATCAACTTAGCCATTATACTCTTTTGTTGACTATTGAAGGTGCCATCGAGAGAAATATCGTCCATTCTTTCGAGACCTGGTAAAAAGTCCCTAAGGAATCTGGAGTTATTCAATGTGGCTGAAAATTCGAAATTCTGATTTTCATACTTCAAAGGGGTAGGAGGCTCGTTTTTTGGATTGTAATATATTTTTGCAACATCCTGTAGCGAGGCCGCTAGCTCGGTCAGTTTGTATTTGCCAACCAAGTGGGCTTTTAGAAATTCGGACTTGAGAACTAATGCGTTTCGGTTGGTGTCGGCAAGAGCGGTCACCGATATGGTATCTAGCGCATAGCGGGAGTCATTATAGGCAATAGAAGAATGGGAGACAATTAAATCTCCGTTTAAGTGGTTGATATCAGCTGTCGTTAAATCTAGGTTTACCTTGCCATGATAGCGGAAGTCATCCTTCATTAGCTTTAGGTTTTTGAGATTGACGGAGTCGATCATCAATTCGGCTTTTACCGCTGGATAGGCTCCGCGCATATCTGCAGCCATGTCCAGATTAAATTTGACATTAGGGTCAATGGAATTGATATTGCCAGCGATATCTCCATTTTGTGCGGTTAGATCGAGTAATATGTCGTGGTATTGATAGCCCATTGCATCTAGGCGATTGACTGTTCCGCTCATCGATGCACGCATTGTCTTGGGGTCGAGGCCCTGACCTTTTACTTGCGCATCTATAGAAACTATACCCAATGTAGAATCTTGCTCTAGTAGATGGCCAATGTTGAAATCAGAAATGGACAAGGTGGCATCGTAGGTGGTGTCTCTTCCTGCCATGTTGAGGTAACCATTGACCGTCGCATTTCCCTTTTCGGTGAGTAAGCTCATGTTGGTGTCAAAACCTTTCATGCCGCCTTTAAATGTGCCAGATAAGGATATGGAATTGGGGAACTGAAAAGCCATATCTTTAGGAAGCATCGACTTTGCGATAAGTCTGTCTAGATCTTTTTTGCTTGTTGTTAACTTCTTAAGATTGAGGTTTATAAAAAGCTTGTCCGTATCGGGTAGGCCTTTCATATCTGCGCTCGCAATAATATTGGTGTTGTCGAGCGTGCGGAAGTTGAGCGATGGAATATGAAGATCATTGAGCTTGCCGACTACATGTCCGTCTAGAAAGAAACGCTTTGTCAAGAGTGGCTGCATAACATCCATTTGCTCGAGGTCTGGGACAAAGAAGCGGATGTCGGACATATCGATCTGCGTTTTTTTGACTTTGGCGTCGATAGATAAAAGTCCCGGGTTCTTAGCTACGGCATCGAGTGAAGGGTAAGTAATTTTAAAATAATCCCGTATAATGGTGTTTGGAGTCTCTGCAAGTAGATTTTCTATGGTGGCACCGGTATTGGTGTAGGTGAAGTCTGCTTTCAACTTCTTGAGATAAAATCCAGAATGATCTTTTGCTGTTAGGTTCAGTAATGAACCACTTATCGAATCTGCTGAATAGTGAAGCTCATCCAATGCACCCGCTAAATCTGTTATTTTGATATTGAAATAGTCAAAACCCTGCATTCGAGCTTGGTTGTCATCCCGGAATGCAAAATTTGTTTTGTCAATGACGACTTTATCGGCAGTCACGACCCAGTTTACGCTGCTAGTATCAGATGTGGTACTTGTCTTTTTGGTTGTCTTTCCAAAGGTGACGTAAGAGTCCGATTGGTCTAACATCAGTTCACGGAGACGTACCACTTCTTTATTCAGGTCGATCAGGTCCACATTGGCGGATAAATTTTTGATATCAAATTTGGTGTCCATTGCAGAGGAAACGTCTTGATAACGTACAAAAATGTCTTTCAACTTAATGAATTCGGTGCCGATATTAGGAAGTAGTGCAGTCGTATTGGCACTACTGTCAGTGATGCCAAAATCTTCGGGACTGGGCTTGGTGCTTTCTGTGCTAGGTGCCCACTGTTTGACGTAGGCGGTGAGTCCCTCCAAGTTGATTTTTGGCATGTCGAACGTCATGTTGTCTTTCAGATCAAATGTTTTGATACGGGTATCAAAATGATTTAGCCAAATATCTGCTGAGGTACCTATCATATCGTCTTTGTAGGCAAAGCGTATACGGTCGAAGTTTACCTTGTCAATATTGAATAGGAGGGCTGAGGCGGTGTCGGGTGCCGTAGGAGTGCTTTCTTTTTCGGAAGTGAACGCTTTGAGTATATAGTCAAAGTTAAAACTACCATCTGGTGCCGAACGTGTAATCTTGGCAGTAATCCCTTCCAAATCTATTTCTTGAATCTCAATAGTGTTTTTCAATATTTTTAACATATTGATATCTACCATTAGCTTTTCTCCAGAAAGGAGGGTATCCTGGCTTTGGTCTTCAAAATAAATGTTTTCCAGTACTAGTTTTTTAGGAAAAGTAATGTTGACATAACCAATGTTCACCGGTGTACCTATTTTGGTTTCTAGGTAATGCGCTACCTTGCCCGCGATATAATTCTGAACGGATGGTAGACGAATTAAGAATATAACCAATAGGACTAAGGCGACTACGGAGCCAAAAATCCATAAAAAAATGCGTAATAAAACGCGCGTAAATTTATTCAAACCAATGATGTGTATTAATTGCCAAGCCTCTAATAATAACGTAAAAATAAGGTAAATGTTTACTAAAATGTAATTTTTATGGTCGAAACTCGATAAAAATGGGGCTGATGTAAAGAATTCCTAAATGTTTCCAAATTATGGTGCCATTATTGTGTTGTCAGTCGAAAGGAGAAGCTGATTTATCAATAGACGCTGGGGGCAAAAAATATTGTTATCTTTAATAGGTTTATGAAGGTACTTATAATTGAAGACGAAGTAGAGCTACTTCGAAGTATTCAGGATTTTCTAGAACGGGAGCATTTTCTTGTTGAAAGTGCCGATAACTACGAGCAGGGGATGGATAAAATATTGAATTATCCTTACGATGTTGTATTGTTGGATATTATGTTGCCTGGGGGAAATGGATTGGATTTGTTACGGTTGTTGAAACAGAAGAATGTAAATCAATCCGTACTCATACTATCAGCAAAGGACTCTGTCGATGATAAGGTGTTGGGGTTGGAGATTGGGGCAGACGATTATTTGGCGAAGCCTTTTCATTTTGCAGAGCTTTTGGCAAGGATCAAATCTATTGTACGTAGGAATACACAACATGGGGATACTATTATTCAGTATCAGAATATATCGCTGGATATGGACAATCGTATTGTCAAAGTAGATGGACAGGAGCTGCAGCTCAATCGCAAAGAGTTTGATGTGCTTTATTATTTTTTGTTAAGGCCAAATAAGCTATTGGAAAAAACAACGCTGGCAGAAACGGTATGGGGAGATCATGCAGACCAAGCGGATAATCTTGATTTCATTTATTCTCAAATTAAGAACCTACGGAAGAAACTTAAAGATGCCAAAGCAACGTTGGATATACAAGCAGTGTACGGTGTAGGCTATAAATTAGTGTGATGGCGGTTTCTGTAAAATACTATACCAATCGATTTATTGTCATCACCATACTCATTGTGATGGCGGTATGGGCATTGCTCTTCTATGCCATATTAATGGATGAAGTGTATGATAATATCGATGATGGGCTGAAGAATCAAAAAATTGAAATTATCAGGGAGGCTTATAATAGCCCCGAAATTTTAGAAAACACAAAGGAATTTGGGATCAATCAATTCCGGATTCTGCCTGTAGAACACGCTGCGGAAGATCTGGATAAGAATCGGTTTTCGAAGGAATTTATCTATATGCCTTATGACGATGAAGACGAGCCTTATCGGGTACTAAGGACGGGCTTCTACAGTAAGGAAGGTAAGCCTTATTCGCTGGAGATACGGACTTCGACGGTAGAGGAGGATGATTACCTGATTAATTTAGCAATCTCGCTGGCGGTATTGTATGTTGTGATTATATTGAGTATTCTTCTTATTAATCATCTGGTACTGAGTCGGGCCTGGAAGCCTTTTAGACAGACGTTGGATAATTTAAGCCGTTATAGATTTGGAGATACTTCGAGTTTTGAGACAGTGCCTACTAAGGTGAAAGAGTTTGAGGAACTAAATAAAGAGGTCAAGCATATGATCGATCGGAATGAAGCTGTTTTTGAAGCTCAAAAGCGTTTTTTAGAAAATGCTTCACACGAATTGCAAACTCCTCTGGCTATAACAATCAATAAACTGGAACTCTTGATGGATGATGCTACCTTGACGGAATCGCAATTGGTACAGCTGTCGGAAGCGAAGGGAGCGTTGCATAGGATGGTGGGTTTAAACAGATCGTTGCTTATGTTGTCGCGGATTGATAACAACCAATATGTGGCTAGTGATTTGGTGGATTTTAGTACTGTAATCAAATCTTTGGTGGATGACCTGGAGGATATAGCTTCCTTTAAGGAGGTGAAATTTGTAGTTCGGGAAGAGGTAAAGGAGTTTCATGTCAATTTTAATAGAGATCTAGCGCATATACTATTATCGAACCTGCTACGTAATGCCATTAAATATAATATTCCGGGTGGTGATGTGTTGGTGACAATACGTGAACATGAAATCGAAATAGCAAATGATAGCGACTCTGGAGCACTCAATCCAGATTATATCTTTGAGCGATTTTACAAAGGAAGCCAAGACAATCATTCCAATGGATTGGGACTGTCTATTGTAAGGTCGATTTTGGAACGACAGCATCAGATTAAGCTGCATTATAGGTACGAATCGGGGAAACACTGCTTTGTCCTTGAAAAAGTTTCGTAATTTTTTCAAAACATCTTCCAATTCCCAATTGTTTCCCAAATTGGAATCGAACTTTGAGTTATAAATCAAATAAAGAAATAAGAAGATGAAAACAATGATGAAATCCTTTATGTCTGTAACACTATTAGTGATGGCAGTTGTTGCTGTAGCGCAAGAAAAAATAATCACATTTACGCAATTGCCAAAAAAGGCACAAGTCTTTGTGGCGACTTATTATGCGGCAGATCAAGTGACCTTGGTGAAGGAGGAGAGCGAATTTCTAGCAGGTAAAAGTTATGAAGTGAAATTGAAAGACGGTGTGAAGTTGGAATTCGATTCTAAAGGAGAATGGACAGAGGTGGATGCTGAACTAAAGGCGGTTCCTTTGAAAATAGTACCTGCGTCTATTTTAGAATATGTGAAAAAGAGTTTTCCGAACAATGAAATCGTTCAGATCTCCCGTAAATCCCGTAAGTACGAAGTCGAACTAACGAATGGTGTAGATCTTGAGTTTAATAAGAAGGGACAATTTGTCCGTATTGATGATTAATGCCCTGTAGACGGGTAATCTGTAATATAAAAATATGATGAAAAAGTTAATATTGAAATTGACGCTTTTAATGGCGGTTGCATTTGCTGTGGTATCGTGTGATAAAGAGGAAACCATTGAGGTGGATAATCTGCCTACAGCTGCAAATACATTTTTAAATGATCATTTTAAAGAGGCAAAGATACTTTCTGTGACTCGGGAAAAGGAGCCGTTGTCTGGAACGGAGTATCAGGTGCTGTTGAATAATCGAATAGAAGTGAAGTTCGATAAAAATGGAAACTGGACAGAGGTGGAAGCACTGGATAATACGGTAGCTATACCTACTTCATTCGTGTTGGCACCTATCGTGGGCTATGTGAAGGAAAACTATCCCAACGATGGTATCAATAGTATCGATAAAGAAAAACATGGATTTGATGTGGAGTTGACCAATGCGTTGGACCTGGAGTTTGATGCTACTGGCAAGTTTATTCGAATCGATCCTTAACCAAAGAAAAATGGGACTCAAATCTGAGTCCCATTTTTTTTAGCCTTTTCGTGCCAATTCGATTTTTGTCTCCATCTCGTTGACTACTTTGTCAACATCAGCAGAACCGCCAGAAGATTCAAAACGGATAAATCCTTCTTTATCAATTACTACTTTGTGTGGGATACCAGATACGCCATATGCTGTAGTAGTCGCTTTGGTACGATCTTTCATCTCGTCAAACAGTACGTGGAAAGAGTAGTTGTTTTTGGTCATGAACTCGTTTACCAAATCTTTATAGTTTTCTTCACGCTGCCAAGTGTCAATAAACAAGAACTCAACATCTTTGTCGCTTTTGTATTTGTTGACAGCAGCCTGCATGCCAGGGAAAGACATTACACAAGGTCCACACCAAGTCGCCCAAAAGTCTAGAACAACAACTTTTCCTTTGTAATCAGATAAGGAAACTGTTTTTCCATCTCTGTTTACCAAAGTGAACTGAGGAGCTTCTTTTTTAATCATTTCTGATTTGTATTTAGAAACCATAGCTTCTTTTGCTTTTGCTTCGATAGATGCAAAATACAGGTCAAAATTCGCTTTATTGTTGTTTAGCTTATTGTACAACGGTTGCATTTCTTTAACGATGTCTGCATTTTTTCCGTTTTTAACGACAAAGTTTTCTAGGGAAAGGAAAGCATCTAGCTCTTTTCCTTGTTTTGCATAAGCTTTGGCCAATGTAATGGTATTGATCGGAGAGCTCGCTGCGTATGGAGAAGATTTTATGAAATCTTCCATTACAGTTACTGCTTTCTCTGCATTGCCTTTTTCAACTAATGCCTTTGCATAAGAAGGGGCTATAGAACCATAAGCTCTGCCTGCACCGCTATTTTTGATTTTAGGATCGCTTGATTTAGAAGCTTCTAGTGAGCTTGCATAGATCTCTTCCAAAATAGGAAGAGCTGCATCGTAATTATTGTCTTTGATAAGGCCTGCAGTAACTCGGCTCGCGTAGGAGGCGTAGTTAGCGCTGGATTTAAGCTGCGTGATATAGTTTTGTGCTTTAGCAGCATTATTTGCTTTAAAATAAAGGGATGCTAAAGAAGCAGCTGCTTGATCATAGATACCTCTGTCTTTTTCATCAAATGAAGCAGCAGGGAATTGTTTCAACCATGCGGTATATCCTTTTTCAACGACTTCTGCAGAAGCATTCTCATCGCCGAATACTTTTTCGTAAGCTTCGGAACGTGCTTGAAGTCCTTTAGGGAATTTTTTTAAGATTGTTTTGTTGATCGCTTCAGCTTTATCATCTTGCTCTAGGGCTCCGTATACTCTAGCTGCCATAGATACAAAGCTTTCGTTTTTGCTTTGAGACATTGCTAACGCTTCTTTTCCTAATTCTACTTTAGAAGCGTCGTCGCCTTTTTGAAACAATTCGTTTAAATGTTTCATCAAATCTTCTAGCTTGACATCCTTCTGCTTGGCCATCTGGGCCTGTACAGATGTGAACGCCATTCCTGCACTTAACAGGGCAATTGAAAAAATCTTTTTATTCATCAGTCTATAATTTTTTCTCAAATATAGTCTGAAATGTGCTTGTTCAGTCTTTGTAAGTAATTTATTACAGCTATTTCTTGATACTGAACTTGTAAATGATGGTCTGTTTGAACTCTTCTCCAGGGTTTAGAATGACCGTCGGGAAGTGTGATTGATTGGGACTGTCTGGATAGTGTTGAGCCTCAAAACAGAAGCCTCCATGTTTGAGATAACGGTTTCCAGATTTTCCTTGGTCGTCAGCAAGAAAGTTTCCGGTGTATAAGTGGATACTAGGCTGGTCAGTGAAAACCTCTAACAGAATTCCACTTTCTTCGGAATAGGCTGTCGCAGCGGGGCTGCTTATAGGGGATTCATTGACGAATCCATGGTCGTACCCTGTCGCATAGCGTATCTGGTCTACTGGAGTATTGATACCCTGTGCAATCTTTTTTGCTTTTCTGAAGTCGAATGCTGTGTCTTCTACAGGTAATAGTTCACCTGTCGGAATCTGCTTGTCATCGATAGGGATAAAATGAGTAGAGGGAATTTCAATGAAATGA
>JBEBQJ010000098.1:0-16896 GCA_040395455.1 Sphingobacterium yanglingense
TGCGCACGTAGAGCATGTTGAAGAAGGTGAGGAGCAGATTATGATCCCAATTGCCAATCTCAGCACCATGGAGCCAATTTTGGATTTTGCCACGTTAATCAAATCCAAGAAGTCTCATTATCCATTAAGCATTTTGAGTGTCGTTCCTGACAACGAACGGGCAGAGCGGAACTTGATAGAAGCGCGGAGGAATCTAGATAGTATGGCTAAATATGCTTCTGGGTCGGAGACAGCAGTGGAGTTAGTGACTACAATCGATTATAATATTGCAGCGGGGATCGCTCGGATGTCGCGTCATGTTTTTGCGGATTGTATTATCATGGGCTGGCCGAGTGCTGTTTCGTTTGTAGAAAAGATTGTAGGTGAAAAAACAGAAAGTATTTTAAATAGCACTGATACGACATTGTTTATGTGTCGTTTGGAAAAGCCGTTGATCACCCATAAATCCATAACTGTATTTGCACCCCCTTTGGCCGAGTCTGAGTTTGGATTTGGCTATTGGATGGAGAAGATACTCAAGTTGGCACAAGAGTTGTCTCTACCTGTCAATTTTATCTGTAATTCGAGGACTGCTGCAGCAACCGAAGAGGTTCAAAAGCTTCTTAAATCAAGCGTGCCTTTGCATTATTCCCACTATGAGGATTGGGATAATATTTATGGCCTTGCTACATTTAGTAATGTAGACTCATTGCTTGTGTTTGTCTCTTCACGTAACGGCGAAGTTTCGTATCGGGATTCGCTGGATGGTTTAGCTAGAAGAGTCGGGCGTTACTATAAAAATCAGAATATCATACTCTTATTTCCGAGTCGTCAGGCTGATTTACATATTGATGAATACGAACATATACAGACCGCACCTATTTTCCGTAAAATAAGCCGGGAGATAGGAAATATGTTTAATAAAGAAAAACAAAACTAAAAGATATGAGTGGAAAGATAACACTGGATACATCAGGTCAATTACAGGTGCCGGAGGTGCCTATTATCCCTTTTATTATTGGAGATGGAATCGGACCAGATATCTGGAGGGCTTCTGTTCGCGTATTTGATGCGGCAGTTAAGCATGCTTACAAAGGGAAGCGGAGTATTGTTTGGAAAGAAGTTCTGGCAGGAGAGAAGGCCTATAACGAGACTGGGACTTGGTTGCCAGAGGAAACGTTATCTGTATTTAAAGAGTATTTGGTCGGGATAAAAGGACCATTGACGACTCCTATTGGAGGCGGGATACGTTCGTTGAATGTTGCATTACGTAAAGCGTTGGATCTATACGTATGTTTGCGCCCCACTATTTGGTATGAAGGCGTACCTTCTCCTGTAAAGCATCCAGAATATGTAGACATGGTTGTTTTTAGGGAGAATACCGAAGATATTTATGCAGGGATTGAATTTGCTGCAGGTAGCAGTGAGGCTGGTCGGTTACAGCAGTTTTTAGCTCAAGAATTGGGTGTGAACTATGAGTTTTCGGACTCGACCGGAGTAGGGGTAAAGTTGGTTTCTGAAGAAGGGTCGAAAAGATTGGTACGAGCTGCCATCGAGTATGCAATAGCACATAAGCTTCCTTCAGTTGCACTGGTACATAAAGGAAATATCATGAAGTATACCGAGGGAGCTTTTAAACAATGGGGATTTGAAGTTGCTGAGCGTGAGTTTGGGACACATACTTATACTTGGGGGCAATGGGAGCGTACAAAAGCAGAGAAGGGGCAAGACGCCGCCAACGAGGAGCAAAAGCAAGCACAACAGGAAGGTAAGATAATTATCAAAGACATAATCGCGGACAATTTCTTACAACAGATATTACTCGCGCCGAGAGACTTTTCTGTTGTTGCTACATTAAACCTGAATGGAGATTATATTTCAGATGCACTAGCAGCTATGGTGGGTGGAATAGGTATTGCTCCAGGGGCAAATATCAACTATAAGACAGGACATGCTATTTTTGAAGCCACGCATGGGACGGCTCCTAGATTCGCCGATACAGATACGATGAATCCCTCATCGGTAATTCTTAGTGGTGTCATGATGTTGGAGTATATGGGATGGAACGAGGCGGCAGATGCTATCAAACGTTCTCTCGGAGAGACCATAAAAGAAAGAAATGTAACTGTTGATTTTTTTAATCTCATGGAAGGGGCGACATTATTGAAGACAAGTGAGTTTGCAGATAAAATCATTGAAAAACTAAGCCATAGTTAAGTTTCAATAAAAGACGATTTGATGAGTTTTAGTAATTTACCTTCGTTTATTAGGAATTCTACAGTGCTTACAACCGTAGATAAAGATAAACTGGCTACTATTGAAAGCCTACCTACAGCACGTGAAGTCGATTCTATCCGTAGTCTTCCTGAGATATTGGAATTGACCAATGCTTTTATTGGAGATGAGAGTACACGAGACACGCATTTGCAGCTCAAGGCTCAGGAATATCTCTCAAAGGAAGATATCATGATGGCTTGGAAGGTGCTATTATTGTAGCCTCTTTGCACTCGGTTTTATCACTCTTCTATTTATTTGGCTGCTGTATATTCCCTTCTGCCCGGATATAAATGCAGCTATAAGTGTTGACAACAGAGCAAAGGGTAAAATATAGATACCAAACAGTTCCGCGGCCATAATGGCGCAGGCAAATGGAGTTTTAGTACTTCCAGAAAAGACGGAAACAAAACCGAGACCAGTAATCACCAATAGAGGGAGAGGGATGTAGATAGAAAGAAAACTGGCAAGCGTCGCTCCGATAAAGAATAAAGGAGTGACTTCCCCTCCTTTGAAGCCTACACTCAGTGTAAGGCAGGTTAGTAGTATCTTAGCTAAGAAGTCTATGCCCGATTGAGGCTGTTCGAACGACTCCAAAATCGTAGGTATCCCAAGTCCAATATATTTGGTATTGCCTATATAAGCAATAATAGCTAGGATGACCAATGACCCTATTACCACCCGCCAGTAGGGATTACCTATTTTCTTGAATAGATGACTCAGGATGTCTCCTGTATAGGTAAATAAGCGCGCTGTTACACCAGCGAGTATAGCAAACAGTATTACCCAATGAATATCCTGGATTTGGAATAGTCTGAAGTCTAAAAAAGGGTAGTGTGTGTGTGGTGCCTGAAGCAATAGGCAGACAGCATGCGCAAGGTAAGCGGTAAGAAGCGCAGGTATTATCGCATTATAGCGTAGTTTACCCAAACGAAATAGTTCTATCGAAAAGACCACACCAGCGAGCGGAGTACCAAAGAGGGAAGCAAACCCTGCCGCGATTCCGCATATCAGCGTTATCCTCGTTTGGGGTTTGTTCAGGCCCATTTTCTTTGCGATAAAATCAGCGTAAGTTCCACCGTATTGGACAGCAGTTCCCTCACGACCAGCAGAACCACCGAAAAGGTGCGTCAGTAGGGTCGCCACAATGACCAAAGGAGCCATTAACAGAGGAATATTTCCTTTAGGATTATAATACTCTTCAAACAGGAGGTTATTACCCTTACTTGCCGCTCTGCCATAGCGTTGGTATAAAAATACAATCAGTAGGCCAGCTAGGGGCAGTCCAAGTAACAAAAACTGTTGTTGTTCACGTAAGTTTCCGACGTAGTTTAAGGCGTTTAAGAATACGACAGAAGTAATGCCCGTAAAAAAGGCAATACCAATGCATATTTTTAGCCAACTATACCAGGAAAGACCTATCAGCGAAGTGAATTTGCTATTGTACACGCTTACTTATAGTGTTATAGGAACGAAACCAATAAGGAGGTCCATCCAATAATCATTAGCAAACCGCCCAAAGGAGTGATGGGGCCCAAGAAACGAAGATTTGCTTTCCAATATTCTGAAAACGACAGCAAATAGATGCTAAATGAAAATAAGATAGTACCAATTGCGATTCCATAAACTGCTAGACGCTGACTGTACAATGTAAAATCACAGCTAAACCCAATGAGTAATAATACCAGCGCACTATACATCTGATAACGGACACCTACTTCAAAAGAAGCTAATTTATCCGCACTGATTATTTTCTTGAAGGCATGTGCCCCAAAAGCCCCCAGTGTAATGGCTAGAATTCCAAAACCTGCACCAAGGACTAGAGTTACTGTCTGCATATTAATTAAGTTGTTTTTCTATAGTTTCCAAATCTGCGAATCCATTGTGTTTCCAGGTTCTCTTTCCCCCTTTGTACAAATAGAGTACAGGAATGCTCGTTATCCCTAGTTGCTTGGTCAATGTGCCATTTTCATCGACATCGATTTTTACAACCTTAACCCGCCCAGCGTATTTTTTACTTATCTGTTTTATGAATGGCTCCATCTCTTTGCAGGGACCGCACCAGCTCGCATGAAAGTCAACGAGTACCATCTGCTCGTCTTTTGTAAGTGCTTTAAACTGTTTTAAGGTAAGTCCTTTAGGTGCCTGCGAAAGGTTTCTTTCTAAAGGAAGGTTTGCTGCTTCCCACTTTAAGATGCCACCCTCAATTTCATATACCGTAAATCCCTGTTCAGCCAGTGTTTTGGCAGCTTGTGCGCTACGGCCTCCTGATAGACAGTACACATATACAGGAGATTTTTTGTTGAGTTTAGAGGAGGTGCCTTCTTCAAATTCCGCTTTTTGATTCCAATCTAGATTTATGGAATTAGCAATGTGCTTATCTGTATACTCCTTTTGTGTGCGTACATCAAGCAATTGTACTTTTTTATTCCTTTCAAATATTTTAGCGGCTTCCGATGCGGTTATTTTGGTCTGTCCAATGCCTGTATTAGCGGATGCTATTAGCAGTAGGAGAACACTCAGTAGTCTTATCATTTTTATTTTTTTAGATGAATAATGGGGAATCTATTGTAGTAAATTCCCCATTATGCTAATTAAATTCCCATTTCTTTTAGTATAAACTGGGCATTGTCTATTTTGTCGGCGACCCAAAGAACATAACGAATGTCTACACCTATCGATCTGCTGTAGCTTTCATTCCAGGCAAAGTCATTGATCGTAGCGTCATACGAACGGTCAAAGTTTACACCGATAAGTTCGCCATAAGCGTTCATAATAGGAGAGCCTGAGTTTCCTCCAGTAGTGTCCATGTTATAAAGGATATTTACCGGCACGTCATTTAAATCCCCTTTGCTATAAGCTCCAAAATTTTTGTTCAACCAAGCTTGTTTAATAGCTTCAGGATATCGGAATTCCGTATCACCAGAGTTCCCTTTTTCGATTAGTCCTTTTACGGTGGTAAATGGCTTCATATAGGTAGCATCTGCAGGGCTATAGCCTTTTATATTTCCATACGTCAACCGTAAAGTAGAGTTTGCGTCCGGAATAAAGTTTTTAGATTGGTAAAGCTCCTTGACAGCTACATAATCGCCCATTAGTCTATTCAGTACTCCTTCGCGACGTTTTTGCTCCTGGCGGAAAGGTTCTATTTCCTTTTCAACCTTTTGTTGGAAGGCTAGCAATTCATCGTTGTAGGCCGAGAGGCTAGCCATACTTTTAAGAACGTCGTTATATAAAAGTGCTTTGTTATTTACTTTTGATTGAGCGATAGCTTCTTGTATATATTTTGTCGCACTCTCTTCGTTTTCGAATTTTTTGCTGACCACAGTTTGCACCTGGTTTTTATCTTTAAAAAGATAGGCCTGAGCAAATAGGTGTCCAGCTATACGTTCGTCCGCTTGCTTGTTATAGCTTTCGTATATGCCATCTAGCTGCTGTTTGAAACGTGCTATATTTTGGTCAAAAAACTGTTGTTTACTTGATGTACCTCCCTGTTTGTCTAGGATGCTTTTGAATTCATTGACCAAAGACGCAATTTGGAGCGAACGGATACCTGTATATAGGTTGTTGAACCATAGTTCTCTTTCTGCATCACTGAATACCAACTTATAATGCTGGTCAATGTCAGCCATCAGTGTTGCATATTTCTTGCTTAACTCTGGTTTAGAGGCGATGAATTTACCTAGTGCGAGGTCTTCTTGTTGTTTACTTTGGATAAGGTCGATATTGCGCAAGCCTTTTAGTTTCCCCCTGTAGTTTTTCAATACATTGGCATTGCGTTTTATTCTTGTCGCCAGCGCTAGCTCAGTAGCTTTATCATTTTTTCCGGCCAGTAACATTTGTTGGTTTTGGAAATCATAGAGTTCCGACGTATACGGCAGTAAAAACTGCTGTTGATAGGCGATGTACTGTGCAGGACGGTGTCTGAACGTTCTTCCTGGATATCCCAATATGAAGACAAAATCATTCTCTTCAACACCTTTTGGGTTGACTTTTAGGTGTTTTTTAGGTTTGTAAGGAACGTTCTTTTTCGAATATTTAGCTGCACTTCCGTCTGGAGCGACATATGCCCTCAAGAAGGAGAAGTCTCCGGTGTGCCTAGGCCATACCCAGTTGTCTGTCTCTCCTCCAAACTCTCCGATATCCTGACGAGGGATATACACCAATCTTACATCCTCTATTGTACGGTAGCGGAAAAGCACATAACTTTTTCCTATGAACATTTCCGAAACTTCCGCTTTGATTGACGGGTCTTCTTTCTCTGCCTGACGTGCTATCTCTTCCCGTTTTTTGTTGATTATATTGATGCGTTCGATAGGGTCATTGACCTGAGCTACCGCGTTAAGTATTTGTGCAGAGACATCATCATAAGATTCTGTGATACGGATGGTAAGTCCCCGAGCTTCTATTTCCTGCTCTTGTGAATTAGCAACAAAGCCATTTTCCAAATAATTGTGTAATGGTGTTGAGGCTAGTTGAACCGCACTGAACGCACAGTGATGATTCGTGATAATCAGTCCGTTGGGCGATATGAATGAGCCTGAACAACCTGAAACTTGGACTAAAGCATCTACTAGTCCCACTTGACCTGGGTTATAAATGTCTTTCTCACTGATTTTCAAACCTGCTTTTTTTAGCCCTGCTTTATTTAGCTCACTTAAAGGAAACATTCCCTCATCCGGTATAGAAGCCGAAAAATTGAATGTTCCAAGCCCCAATAGGGCAGCTAATAGAACGGTGGACTTAAAGTTGTACTTCATTTGAATGCTTTTTTGATAGTGTTGTATTATTTGTATTTAAAGTTCCTTAGCAATGGTGCATTGTACCTTTATTTTAAGGACAGGCTTTTGGCCTTTTTTCAAAAGTACTAAATTCCTAACTTTAATATAGCTCATTTCTTATCTTTGTATAGTTAAAACTTATAAGATGACCTTAGTCCAATTAGAATATGTTATTGCTGTAGACACCTATCGGAGTTTTGTAGCGGCAGCAGAGAAGTGTTTTGTGACCCAGCCTACGTTAAGCATGCAAATTCAAAAGTTGGAAGAATCACTCGGTGTTAAGATTTTTGATCGAAGCCGGCAGCCTGTCGTTCCTACTGAAGTAGGGAAGCGTATTATTAAGCAGGCTCGTTTAGTGCTTATGGAGAGCAAGAAGATTACGGAGATTTTGCAGGAAACAAAAGGAGAATTAGAGGGAGAGTTCCGGATTGGAGTGATTCCCACAGTGGCTCCTTATCTTTTACCCAGTGTCATTACTTCTTTTTTAAAGAAATACCCCAATGTTCAATTACAGGTCTGGGAGTATACAACAGAGCGTATATTACAAGAGCTTAAGACCGGCGCTTTGGACTGTGGCATATTGTCAACGCCATTGTCCGACAGTACAATCTTGGAGACACCTTTGTTTTACGAGACATTTGTAGCTTATGTTTCTGAAAAAAGTGCATTGTTTTCCAAGAAGATGTTAAGCAACGATGATTTATCCCAAGAGAAACTATGGCTGCTTAATGAAGGCCACTGTATGCGTGGGCAAGTGCTCAATATTTGCAACTATCAACATAATCGAGGTGCAAACGGTACGTTTGAATACAATACAGGGAGTGTGGAGACACTAAAGCGCATGGTCGAGATTAACGACGGATTGACAATTTTGCCCGAATTGAGTATTTTAGGGTATAATGAAGACCAAATGGGGCATATCCGATATTTCAAGTCACCCGAGCCAGTGCGTGAGATTAGTATAGTGACCACACATAACTATGTGAAGAAAATGGCTGTAAGACTGTTACGAGATGAAATCTTAGAGGTAGTCCCAGAACGCTTTAAATCCAACAAGAAGAAAGAGATAATAGGTTTTAATATCTAAAGCAGAGCATCATATGAGGAGTAGTTTTTTGAAAAGATTGGATAAAGTCAATAAGTGGCGGATGGAAAGACTTTCAAACCGAAACTTTTTGGTGATATTAGCTTTTTTGGTTGGTTTGATTGGAGGGTTGGCTGCTGCGTTGCTAAAGGGGCTGACCCATTTTATTGCGTCAGCCTTGCAGGATGATGTCGAGTGGCACATTAAGTATTCTGTTTATCTCGTTTTTCCGTTAATAGGTATCTTGTTAAGTGTGTTGTATGTTCGTAAGTTTTTGAAAGGCAAGACGTTTGAACATGGAATTACACCCATTATCTATTCCATATCAAGGCGTTCCAGTCGCATAGAAGTACACAATGTCTATTCTCAGATTGTGACGAGTGCGATTACCGTGGGGTTTGGAGGCTCCTGTGGACTGGAGGCTCCGATTGCACATAGCGGATCAGCTATTGGTTCTAATATTGGACGTTTCTTTGGGTTAAGTTATAGAGAAGTGACCATGCTTTTGGCCTGTGGTGCCGCCGCTGGTATATCCGGGGCTTTTAATAGTCCGATAGCTGGGATGATTTTTGCTATTGAAATATTGCTTCCAGAATTTTCTATTCCTGCTTTTATTCCCTTATTGATTTCATCAGCTTTAGCTGCTGTAGTGTCTAGGCTTTTGTATAGCGAGCCTCTTTTTCATACGGCACTTACCGATTGGGAAGTAGGAGCACTGTTTTTTTATTTTCTTCTGGCGATTCTGATAGGATTGTTTACTGTTTATTTTTCGAAGCTCAGCCAGCAAGTGAAAAGTTGGTTTTCAAAGATACAGAACCCTTACAATAAGGTATGGAGCAGTGGATTAGCATTAGGTTTATTGATTTTGGTCTTCCCTGCTTTATATGGAGAAGGTTATCTCACGATACAGCAGATCTTGGATGGACAATTTGACTCCATTGTCAAGAATAGTCTGTTCTCTGATTTCAAAGGACTGGGCTGGGTCGTGGTGTGTTATACCGTACTGACTCTGTTTGCCAAGTCTTTAGCATCCTTATTCACTATCAGTGGTGGTGGTAATGGTGGGGTTTTCGGACCTAGCTTGGTTATGGGGGGGCTTTTAGGGTTTGCCTTTGCCTATGGCGTCAATTTGACTGGTGTCATCGAGCTGAATGTCCCCAACTTTGTGATGGCAGGCATGGCAGGAGCATTAAGCGGTATCATGCACGCGCCATTGACGGGAATATTTTTGATAGCTGAGATTACAGGTGGCTATGCTTTGATGGTCCCTTTGATGATTGTTGCTTCTATCTCTTATTTGATAAATAGGGCAGTGATGAAGCACTCCATTTATACAAAAGTTCTTGCCGAATCGGGGGATTTGATTTCTTACGAAGACAAAGACCGGACGGTGTTAAGTATGATGAAACTGCGTTATGTCATAGAGCAGAACTTTGTCTTGTTAAGGCCAGAAGAAACCCCGCTCGATAGAAAAGTTGATATCATCCATTCAAAGCGAAATATCTTCCCTATAGTCGATGAGGAAGGTAAGCTTTTAGGAATAATATACAGCGAACGGCTTTTTTCTATTCTATTAGGTGAGGAAGAAGGGGCAGGGCGTACATTTGCTTCGTTGGCCCAAAAACCCATTGATATTATCCAGGAAAATGAAGATATGGAGCGTGTGATGCAAAAAATGAATAAAGATGATGTATGGATATTACCTGTAGTGGATAGCCAAGATAGGTATCTTGGATTCATTTCTAAAGCGGCTGTATTTAACAAATATAGAGCGCTGTTGATGAGGCAGGGGACATACCTCGAATAATGAATAATGGCTCTTAGTTTCTAAGAGCCATTATTTTTGAAATATATTTCCCTACGATGTCAAACTCTAGGTTGACTACAGTTCCCACATCTACATTTTTCAGATTTGTATGTTCTATCGTATAGGGGATGATAGCAACAGAAAAACGGTCATGTAGGGAGTTGACAACGGTAAGACTAATGCCGTTTACGGCTATGGAGCCTTTTTCGACCGTTATGTTATTCAATGAAGGGTCGTATTGAAATGTAAACAACCAACTACCATCCAAGTTTTCTTTTGAAATACAAACCGCTGTTTGGTCTACATGGCCTTGTACAATATGTCCATCAAACCTTCCGTTGGCCGGTGTGCAACGTTCAATATTAACAAGCTGTCCTTCATCAATAGCATTTAAGTTCGTTTTTTGTAATGTCTCATCGATAGCAGTGACTTTATGTACGTCACCTTCGACTCCCACAACGGTAAGGCACACCCCATTGTGGGACACGCTTTGATCTATTTTCAATTCGGAAGATAAAACAGACTGAATGTAAATATGAAGATTTGTTTGTTCCCGTTCAATTTTTGTAACGGTCCCTAGTGTTTCGATAATGCCTGTGAACATAATTGCTTAAAGATTTTTACAAAATTAGGTAAATGTTGACGTATAAACAACCTTTGGGTAGAAAGGTCTTATCGGTTCAAATGCCTTATCATAAATAAGATTTAAGGTAATTTATTTTTATTTGTGTAAATAATACACTAACTTTAACTAATTCTTTTGGCGTAGGTAGGAATTTTGGTCTCTTACGCTTTTTTATATTTCTTATTAGTAAATTATTTACCTGACTGTCAGGTGTTTAGGTTTCTCTGTGCTATTTTGCTTCAAAAACGTTTGGAGTGGATAGTATATATATGTTACCTTTGTTTAGGTTTAGGTTGATTGCCTCGTCAAGAGGTTAAATTTTAAAGCCTGAGAAATCGCCTGATTCTCTCAGGCTTTTTCTTTCTCCACTCTTTTCAAAATTGTTATTAAAGTCTTTTTCCTGTGTTTGTTGCAATAATTATTAATGTAAGGTCTATTCCCGATTAAACTAAAATATTGTTTGTTAGGTTATTATAAAGTCTTTTTGGATTGATTGGTAAAAAAAGTTTTAGTTTCACATAAAAGTTATATTTTTGCGGAACGGTCTCCGTAGTTTAATGGATAGAATTTCAGATTCCGGTTCTGAAGATGTGGGTTCGACTCCCGCCGGGGACACAAAAGGTAAAAGTGGAGTATTTCTCCATTTTTGCCTTTAATAAAAAATGGTTCTATTACCATTTAAAGCAAACCTATAGCATGGTGCTTTAACGTACGGCTGATATTTTTTGTTCGGTTTTTGTCCGGAGGTAAAATATGAGTATTGGTAAACGTACGTCTAAATCAGACGCCATGTTTAAATTTTCGACAAAGCTTTTTTTTCGCAAGGACGGTATTTGTAAAAGTACTGGTGATGTTTCCATTGCAATTGAGATTTATATTTCTACAAAAGGAAATTATGAACGATCCCGAGAGCCTCTAGACATTAGGTGGCCGCATGATAAAATTGATAGAGATAATTCTATGTTATTACCTAGATCGAGAAATGATGAAGATGTCAATGATTACAATATGATTATTATGTCGGAACGCTCTAAGTATAACGAAGTGGCAAAGATATATCGTCTTACTGACCGCGTATTAACTATAAAGGCTTTAAAAAGAGAAGTTCTATTCTTAGATTCTAATAAGTCAGTAGTTGGGTATTGTACGCATTTACGTAATGATCTTTATAAAAAGAAAGTTATATCTAGGCATACCTGGGCTCACTATGGATCAACTATTAAGCGAATTGAAGAATTCGACTTATCAGTTAGGTTTGATCAGGTAAATAAAAAATGGATAGATAAGTTCAAGTGTTATCTTAAAGATGTTGGGAATAGTCATAATACGATTTGGACTAGAGTAAAGGAATTAAAAGCTATGCTGCATCACGCTGCTCAAGAAGTTACTATACATGTCGATGAAAGTGCTTTAACGTATAGAAATGTATCAATAGAGAATCCAATAATTTATTTGAATAGGAGTGAGGTTAAGTTATTACAAGATTTATACTATTCTAATTCTCGTCTTACTTCCATAGAAACAAATGTACTGCGAGGTTTCCTTTTTTCTTGTTTTTCCTCATTGCGGATATCGGACATATATGCTGCACATACCAACTGGATGATGAGTGATAGCTTTTTAACTTTTACAATGCAAAAAAATAAGGAAAGAAGACCGAAGACCATAAGAATACCAATTGCGCCTATTGCGAAGATATTAATAGCCGATGTTCTTGAAGGTAAAATATTCGAATTACCTACCCAGCAGGAGTATAATAGAACACTTAAAGACATAGCCAAGATCGTTGGTTTAAAAAAGAATTTAACATCGCATGTTGGGCGGCATACGTTCGGATTCTTATTTATGACTAGCGTAGGTGATATTTATGCTTTGAAAGAAATAATGGGCCATACAAAAATAGAAACTACGATGCGTTATGCTCATCTTGATGATGAGACTAAAATGGCACATGTAATGAAGATGGAGGCAGGTTTAAGTGGGTAATAAAAAAGGTAGAGAATCATCTCTACCTTGATAAAGTTAACACACCTATGGCTTATAGGTCATTAAATAAATAGCTTTCTTTAAAAATCTACTTAATTCTAATTTTTCTGATGCCGTCAGTTCTTCCTGACGTACCTTTTGTATAAGTCTTACGCTCATATTAGTATATGTAGCTTATTTTATGCTACATATACTAATATATACTATGTTTCAAGTTTTGTAAACTCTGTAAAAAAAAAACACAAATATTATGCATAATATCAAAGATACAGGGTGATTTTATGGAAATGGGAAGGATCAAAAGGATGATGGGGTAATTTAGTATATATTTGCCGAATATGACAGTAGAGGATTTGAAAAACGAATTGCTAGGCAAGGAGTATCCGGAGGGAATCATGGCAGGGCCACACCAAAAGATTGTTGACGTAAAGAAGTTCTTGGAGGTGCAGTTTTATGAATGTGACAACTGGAAGCGGAAAGACATCACGAAATGTCCAGCGCATTATAGACTGGTTCAATTTTACGAAGCGGTCAAAGCAATGGAAAACAACGAAGCCACTGATTAAAGTGGCTTCGTTGTTTATTACTCTGCGGCTCCTCCTTTTATAGCGAGCATTTCGTTTATGATCACTGCCGAATCCTCCGGAGATACATCTCCCTGTAGAGGGTTAAAGGCGACCGTTCCTTTTTCGTTAACCGACCCTTGGAAGTTTATCATTCCGGGCGCTGCTCCGGATGTTCTGCTGCCGTTAACTTCTACTTTCTTAACCTCGCCCTCGGTAGATTCTACTGTAAAGGTTAGATTGTAGTCACCAAATACTGCTTTGCTTACTTTTTTCTGCGATGTACTTACCAATTCTCTTACGATCGCATTTGTTTCTGTTGCTTCTGTCATGATTATTTTGATTTTTCTATTAATAAATTAACTTCCCTCAGTACCGTATATCCCCAAATACGCGATACTGCCTCCTGTAGTTCAGCTGCAATTTGTTCCGTGATTTCAGCTTCACCATTAGCGTGTAATTCTCGTAAGAACTGGTCAAGCTCGATGGACTTACTTGCATTCTTATAGATTGTATTAGCAAAGTATTTCGGGGTAAAAGACTTTTCTGACGAACTAGGGTCTTCTACATTGAACGGCGTAAATACATTGTTTAAATCTGTAACTCCGAGTTCCTTGAACCCGAATGTTTTGTTATCTGTTTTTTCTTTCATTTTAATACCAGTTACAATGCCATCTATCTGTGCCACTACTGAAATGACATTCAATCGTATAGCCCGAAAATCCAAAATTTGAAGACTCAGTACCTTTTAAATACAAATTTTTACCATTCCCATTTACATTCACCCCTGTTTGTGATGTGTGAACCCTTAGTATTTTTATGTATTCTCCATTTTCGGGATTAGACGGAAGATATATATTGTAATTGCCTGCTGACGGTAGCTGTATAATGTCGTCGTTCTTTGTTAAGTAATGTGTGCCGGGTGATACTGTACGTGTGTTGTACCGAAGGCCAGCGATACAGCCATTTCTCAACTCTAGAGCAATGTTAAATCTAGCATTCTGTGCATCAAGAGAGAGTGCTACGTTCTTTTGAGTGGTATCACCAAGAGTGTTTTCAATTTGGACAGCGTACCGATCGGCAGAGGGCGAACCTCGACCGAATACGTTCCAGCTGAAATGAGTTTTTTCATTATATCCACTCCCATTCGACATGAATAATACCCTGTCTTCCCATATCCTGATAGCATTACTGTTGTATTCAAAGTTTTCTGAGCCAATTCCTATGTAGTCGGGATATACATAAAGGGGACCTATCTTTCCCTGATTTAGATCAAAATCATTTGCCGTGATGCTCTGCGCAAAAAGATTGACAACATCTATCCTATTAGCTTTTACTAGCCCGTTAACCGTCAATAAAGCATCTGCGTCAAGGCCTGACTTTAGGGAGTTGATTGTTACAGCTCCGTCGAAGCTGTGCGATTGCCCGAATACCGTCATTCCTCCTTCTGTAACCTGAAACCCTGCCGCTATCTGTGTCCCTGTTTTGTAGTCTAAAGAGCTTACTACAGCATCTATCTGTGTGGGTTGTATGTTGAATTCGGCATTTTCCATTCGGTTTGTTAGGCCGTCGATTCGGGTAGTTTGAGATGTTATAGAGCTGTCTAGAATAACAATACTAGATTCTGTAAGAGATACTCTGTTGTTTACGTTAGTGAACTCTTGGTCTATGTCTTTTTGCGAAATGCTCCAAGCGGTTGCCTTATTACCTTTTTCAATTTTAATATCTTTGAATAGATACCAAATCTGCCCCATACCTCTAAAATCAACAAAGTTCCAAATGTCATTACTTTGATTAGACACAAATGCTGAATGTTCAAAATATATCCAAGTGTCTGTATTATTTCCTATAATTTTCTTATATGGTTGTGTGTCACAAATATTAATTAGAAAGAAAGGTGCTACCGACTGTGAGCCTCTTACCCATCCTGACACTGTCCACCAACCGTTAGACGTAATTACTTCTGAAATTCTAACAACCCCAGCTTCATTTAAACCTACAACCTTAAATCCATTTGGTGCATCGGGTGAATTCTTAATTAAATTATAAGCCCCATCATAAGCATTAACAGGCGTAAGTAGATTTGAATAAGTATTAGTGCCACCCAATTCTTCATCTTCAGAGGCTAGTGTCCAAGTAGTGTTTTTGTTACCTAATTCAACCTTAAAACCTGTGAACTCCATCCATTGTAGGTTATCACCAATTACTTTGAAATGTAAGTTATTTAAATCACCGACATTGTTAATTGTATCTATTACAAATGCATATGTCCTCCAATTTGTATCAATATCTAATGTTGTAACTGGGATACCTATATCCGCTCTTAATACAAAATTTGAATTCGCTCTAGCTCTGAATGAGTATATTATTTTTTGACCTATTAAAGATGGTCTATCTAATATTTTTGGATTGTTACCTAATGGTATATAAAATACATACTCACCTATAGTCCTAACAATTTCCTCTAACCTAATAATCTGTTTAGATAGTTGTTCAGGTGCTGAAACATTACTTACAGTACCTGTAACACCATACAGCGCAAATACTTCTAATGTATTAGAGTATCTTAATAGATTCCTACCCCCTACCTGTATATCGTTAATAGCTGTCGTTACCTCTGTTTTGGTAGCAGCCAAAGCTATCTGGCCTGCTTGTACATTTATTGCTGCCTCAGCATTAGTAACCCTACCTTCTACGCCGTCAACCGTGTTTGTAAGCTCTGTGAATTCCTGCTTTGTTGCCCGTAGGTCTATTTCCGCTGAATTCTCTGTTATAGCGGTACCCTGTTGGTTTACGACCTGTCCTAGCGCATTGAAGTCTGTTTGATCGACCTTGCCTGCAATAAGCCCCTCGGTGACGATAAATTGCTGTGTAACCTCTGTTTTGTATATTTCGAGGGCGTTTTCTAGGTCTTCGGAGGCAGGTTTCCAAGAGGTTGCCTTGTTGCCTTCTTCAACTTGTATTTCCTTAATATCAATCCCTACACCTAAGGTATTACAGAATAACATTATATACCCTGTGTATAATATTTGGTTGTTTGGAATTACGATTCTAGTCCATACATTCGGCGGTATATCAAATGAGAAAAAACTATTATTGATATTAACACTGCTTGTATGGCTGTGTCTGATATAAACTGACATTATATACTCTTTAATAGAGCTGTATGATGTCCATATATTTATGTTGTACCCATAAATTGACAAATACTTATCTAAGTCAGGAGTGTAACGAACAAAATCTTCAAAGTATTCCCTGTTACCTGTACCTATATTGTTTGCATTAAAATAAGGAAGTCTACTGTCTCTTAACAGATTCCTCCCCCCAATCTCAATAGCATTTACAGCATTCTGCGTGAACAGATTGGCGCTGACTATAGCGCTATTCATCTTTGAGGTTGCGTCAACCGATGCGTCGTTTATCGCGTTATTATAAGCTGTGTTTGCTTTATTGGTAGCTCCGTCTAGTGTTTCTGCGTTACCGCCAGTAACCCAAAAGTTACCGCGCAAATAGGCTGTTTCAGCGTATAGACCATATCCTGACAAAGCTCCCATGTCAGGGTCTACTATACCGGTAAGATTACCCGTACGCACTTTTACGCTATTCGCTGGATCTGTCCACATGCCGTATACAGTATCGATGTAAGGCGCGCCACTATCACTAGCTGTGATATATACAATACCTTTTCTATTAGCATCTGTAAAGTTATCTATCCTTACTATTTCATCGTCCTGAGCAGGAATACTGCTACCATCCAAAATAGAAATGGTAAAAGTACCCGAGGTAACAGCTAACAC
>JBEBQJ010000099.1:0-16886 GCA_040395455.1 Sphingobacterium yanglingense
ACGCGCTGGGGGTATGCGAGTTCAACATGAAGGGTGAAACGCGCCGGAGGCGTGGATTTATCGCCCAGCAGGCTGAAAAAGCTGACGATCTGTATACTTTCCTCGGCATCGAGCAGGAGATTGATGGCGAAAAATTCAGAGTGATGAATGTGGATTACACGGCAATCATCGCCGATTTGGTGACCGTGGTACAGGATTTGCTTAGGCGAGTTGACGCCCTAGAAAGTTGAGGAGCATAAAAAATCCCCCGGAGGCACTTGCCGGGGGCAACTGAAACGACATTAATTGCTGTGTACATCACAGAATAATTTGCAGTAAACGATAAGTAAGTTCAAGTAAAGTTCTACTGGTCAGATGTTGTGTCGTTTTTTAATAACCTACCAAAATTAATAATGCAATAGTGCTAAATCCTGTTGGGTTTTCATGTTTAAGGATTTAAAACTAAAGTATTACTTTCCATCAGATAGAAATCATAAAGATAGATTCAGGGTAATGGATGCTAAATATTATTATTGACACGTTTATAATTAATTGAGGTGCAATCTTGTAATTTTTACACCCATGTTATAAATTTGTAATGCAGGGCGGTTTTATCTTGTTATTTAGTGGGTTGTAGTGATATCGGTTCTTAGCGATTTTTAATAGGCTTTCTATGTTAACAAATTTCCCGGATGAAAAATACATATCTGATAGAAATTCATCGTTTATTAAACGAGTATATTTTTTACGTCAGATAGGTGTCGTTCTTTGCTTTCTCCCTATATACTCTGTCCTCCAGGAGCAGTCACATCAAAAAATAACAATAGCCTTGTTAATTCTTAATGCACTCATCTGGCCATCGGTTGCTTATCTGGCAAGCATGATGTCGAAGGATATGCTGGGTACTGAAAAAAAGAATATGATACTTGATTCATTCTGGGCTGGTATCTGGATAGCCGTAATGCAAGTTAGTCCAATTCCATCATTATTCATAATTTCAGTTCAAATAGCTGATCGCTATGCTGCTGGTGGATGGAAAATTTTAAAACCAGCATTAACGTGTATGATGATTAGTTTCCTGACAGTTTGGTTAGCAAATGATTTCAGATATACGATTGAATTCAGTACCCGAACGGTATTGCTTTCTTTACCCTTGGCAACCTGCTATCCCATTGTATTGAGTGTAGTTTCAAGACATTTATCTATAAAGTTGAGGAAAAGAAGGGAGTTACTGGAAAAGCAGGCCCTGATGGATCCTGGTCTAGATCTTCCAAATCGCCGTTTTTTTGAGCAGAAAATGGAAAGTGCTTTTCGTGCGACGCGTAAAAAAAGAATTCATTCATATCTTATGCTCATTGATGTTGATAATTTTAAAAAAATTAATGATACCTATGGTCATGAAGTAGGCGATGCGGTGTTATCTCGTATATCAACAATATTACGAGAGTGCGCTGGTGTGAAGGACGTGCCAGCAAGGATTGGTGGCGATGAGTTGGCTATTATTGTTAACAACAGTAATAACAAGCTTGTTATAGCTATGGTTCATTTAATTCAAAAAAATATTAAAGATCTTTCATTGCCTTCCCACAAAGATATGTACTGTACTGTCAGTATCGGTATTTCTTGTGCAGAAAATAAAGAATCAATCATCGAGTGGATCAAAGAGGCTGATGAAATGCTATATGAAGTTAAACGTAACGGAAAGAATGGATATTGCATGCCAAATAATTGAAGAAGATATGATTTCTTTTCTCATGATTTTATACATATATATGTTTAAGAACGTTTATTATCCACAATTATAACAAGGATAAATCTCTTCGAAACCATAAGCGCCTTTCAACTTACATTGGACATCTGCCACCCAAGTCATTCGCGTAATGCAACTATCTGATCCAAATAGCTTTAATATTGAAATCATGTTTCTTTTTTAACCTTCCTTTTCATTTGATTTGAATGATCGATCGATACTCAAAGTATGATAGTTTTTGCCTATCATTAGATCGTTATCGATCATTTTAAACTATTTCTCTTTCATATTTAATTATGACACGATTAGGATTATTCTTAGTTCCGGTGTTTTTTTAATGATAAAGAACAGTGTGGAAATAGAATCCTGTAGATTTGTTTTAGAACCATCTTACAAAAAAGATGGTTCTGTACATTCTTGGGAAATTCTCACGAAAAATGTTAAAAAAAAGAATGCTAATGGTTACCTTGCTAATGAAAGTGCTTTTTGTTTCAGCACACTAAGTGACAAAGAAAAAATCGATTTGTTTAATAAACAGATATTGACAATTGAAGAAATTGATGCTTCTAAATTGAAGTTAAAGCCAGTTTCGTTGAATGTTGACAGCCTAATTAGCGATTATATCTTGAATGATAAATATATTAGCGATTACTTAAAAAAACAAAAAAACATTGCCTTTGAGATTAACGAAGAGTTTCATGAATTTAATACTAAATGCTGTATGATTGACTTAAAGTGTCTTTCGAAATTGTGTCCAGTATGGCTGGATGATTTTGGGAGGGGTTTAACAAGTATTACAATTATTCAGATGTTTAATTTTGAATGTATAAAAATCGATAAAGATTATTTCTGGGAAATACAGTATGAGAGTAAATTATTTAAGATATTAAATGAAGTAAAATCATACTGCAATTTCGTAATTGTTGAGGGAGTTGAGACAATAGAACAAAAAAATAAAGTACATTCTGTTGTTGATTGCGCTTGCCAGGGAAGGTTGTGGATGAGTGATTACTATTATATTGAGATTTAAAATAAATGACAACAAAAGATGATAAATGTCCATTTTGTGGTGCAAATTTAATTAATGAGGACCGCTGCCACAGTTGCCATGCATTTCAGATTAAAGGGTATGTATCAAGAGACGCTCGCACAAGAATTAATTTGGTATCTATCGGTACGTCTTTACTGGTAGCGCTCTTTGGAATCTTAGTTGTGTTTCTGGTATCTTTCGGTATCGGTGCATATATTGCTATAATTGCGTTTTCTCTTGTTTTTTATTTTATTATGAAAAAGATTCTGTATTTAAAAGAAGAGAAAAAAGGGAAGATGGTTTGGAAAAGAGCAATAATCACATGGTAGATAATTATTAAAATAATATTATAGTGATGGTGCTTTCAATGAAAGCCTCGAATTTCGAGGCTTTTTTATAGTATTTTTATAATGCTTTCAAAGCATGAATTAGAACATCCGAAATATTTAACCCGACTCACAGGGAGTGAGTATTATTGGCTAATAATTCACTATCCAGATGAGCTGAAAAACTCAAAGCCAGTTATCAAAACTGAAAATATACTAATGAATTTCAATAGGTTAGGGCTTAGGCTAAAAACATTAACCACATATCAAAAATACCTATTTTTCTTTTTAAATCAATAAGTAATGATGTTATTAGTTAACTACTGCTGCGCCATATGCAGTGGTTCGAAGCCGCAGACCTGATCGTCAAAGGCATGGAAGGCGCTATCGCCGCCAAGACCGTGACCTATGACTTCGAACGTCTGATGGAAGGCGCTAAACTGCTGAAATGTAGCGAGTTTGGCGACGCGATTATCGCGAACATGTAATCCCGTTTGTGGATTAAGTAAAAGCGGGAGCCGATGGGCTCCCGCTTTTTTGGCGTCTGGAAAATCTTTTCCAAAATTCCTCTCCACAACTAATTAAAAATCACGCTGCTTTTTTATCCCTCATGACTCACTCTTTGCTGCAGTCATCATGGTGTTTGTCAGTCATTTTCATTGTATTGTGGCCTAAGAGTTTCTGAGTGTTGATCTGAACGAGTTGCTCGTTAACCACCCCAGTGCGACTTATTTTGTCAAAGCCGCCGGCGACAGCATGAAAGATGCCGGAATAGGGGAAGGGGATCTTCTGGTTGTGGATAGCTCAAGGACAGCAGTTCATGGCGATATCGTTATTGCTGCTGTGGATGGGGAATTCACCGTTAAGAAGCTGCAGCTGCATCAGCGGGTTCAGCTTAACCCAATGAACCCTGCATATGCAGGAGATTGTTTGTAGTCGCAGCTTCGGGCAGCGGATATCCACCTATGAAGAAATGCGCCAAGCTATATGTTCATACGCATCACGCGCAGCTGAGAAATTTCGTGGCGAGCATCAGTACTACCGCTTTATCTCTGCGTTCGTAAAAACCAGCCCTTTGCGCTGAACGAGCCGTATTACGGGAACAGTGCATCAGTAAAGCTGCTTACACCGACCCAGGATAGCCGGGACATAATTACCGCGGCGACGAAATGCCTTGATGCAATCTGGCGAGACGGGCATCGCTATCAGAAAGCAGGCGTTATGCTTGGGATTTCTACAGCCAGGGCGTAGCGCAACTTAACCTCTTCGATGATAACGCTCCACGGAAGAACAGCGAGAAACTGATGAAAGTTCTCGACCAACTCAACGCAAAGGACGGAAGGGGAACGCTGTATTTTGCAGGGCAGGGGAACCAGGCTGCCTGGCAGATGAAGCGAGAAATGCTCTCGCCTCGATATACGACAAGATTTGCCGATTTACTTAAAGTGAGATGAGTTAATGTGTCCTCTAAAATTAGAATTACTATTCAGCACTCAGGATTGTGTTTTCGATATTCATTTGCCTCAATATCGTAGCGCTTTAATTTATTGTAAAGTGCTCCACGTGAAAGATTAAGTGCGATAGCAACCTGTCGCAGATTACCTTTTTTCTCCATCAGACAGCGTTCAATAATCATTTTTTCACTATCCTTAAGGTTATAGTTTTTTGTGCGTCCATCATGAACAGCCAAAGCACTACAAACAGAATTCTGTAATTCATCGGGTAAGTCTTTATCATTTATTACATCAGCTTCAGTGAGGTTTATTGTTCGTTCGACGATGTTCTCCAGTTCTCTAACATTACCTGGCCAGTCGTAGTTTTCCATATGACTAAGGGCTGAATCTGAAAATTTCACGCAGTTTCGTTTGAGTGCTCGACTGATTTTTTCACAAAACCATTCTACTAGTTCTCTAAGATCTTCTTTTCTTTCTCTTAATGGTGGAATAGGCAAGCTAATAACATTAAGACGAAAATAGAGGTCACGGCGGAAGGAACCATGTTCGATATCTTTTTTTAGATCCCGATTGGTCGCAGCAATAATTCTGACGTTAACCTTCATCGGGCGCTTGCCGCCAATACGCATCACTTCACCCTCTTGCAATACTCTCAAAAGGCTGGCCTGCGCTTCAAGTGGCATATCGCCTATTTCGTCCAGAAATAGTGTACCACCATCAGCAAGCTCGAATTTCCCCGCTGCACCACCTCGCTTTGAACCAGTATATGCGCCATCCTCATAGCCAAATAATTCACTCTGCACGAGATCTCGAGGAATTGCACCACAGTTAACCGCGAGAAAAGGTCCTGAATTACGATGACTACCGTTATGAATTGACTGAGCAAAAAGCTCTTTTCCTGTTCCGCTTTCTCCAGTCAGGAGAACAGTACTATCACTTCGCCCAACGCTTCGGGCCTTATTGCGTGTATCCTGCATCACACGCGACTCACCGAGGATCATATCGAAGTTGTAGATGGCGGTACTACCAATAACACGATGAGCCATGTCGCGTACGCGTCGGTTGTCACGCATCGAAATCACTCGACCACCTTCAGGCGTGATGACTACAGAGATCACACATGAAATACGAGAATCAGATACGGGACAGAACGTAATATTACGGTCTTTACTGGCTGGTAATGCTTTAACTGAACAGCCATCTGGGCATAATACTTCATCAACATCGCGAAAAAGGACATCTTCCTGAATACCTAATACCTTACGGGCATAACAATTTAACTGACGAATCACCCCCAACTCGCTGATAACCAAAACCCCTTCATTAAGTGACTCCATCACCGACTCCTGCTCGTTTACCAACCGACGCAGAATTAGTTGCTGAGATATCGCTTCTGCGGCAGCCTGAACAGTGCCTAACGTATGGTAATGGAAACAACCAGGATCAGCAGTAAGGGTCAGAATGCCAAGCATTCCACCGTTTTCATCTCTGATGGGAGCTGCCGCGCAATGTTTACCTCGTACGCGTAGCGCTTCTTTATAGTTCTCAGCGCTCAGCAAATAGACCAGCCGGTTCTCTTTGAGACACCGTCCAGTACAGTTTGTACCTTGTACCGTTTCGCAAAGAATACTACCGATCGGCGTCAAGTCCTGGCCGCAATAATGCAGGGTCACTCCGTTAGCATCTGTCAGGTTGATATGTCCATCAGGGTTGTAGGCCAGCAAGTTACGCATGATTTCACGAGCGATGGAAATCAGTAGTGAATTTCTCGCCATGATTCGGCGCAGTTCCCCCTGTTCGCAAAATTGATATTCGAAGTGATAAGCATCTATGCCATTGGTATGGCTTCGTAGCCATGATGCATGAACAACAGAGCGTAATCCTTCAGGTTTTTCCCCCTTTTCGAACTCTGCCCAGGCTCTATCCAGTTCATCGGTGTACTGCGCAAAACCTTGTTCATGGTTAAGCCGGGCAATCCGCTCGCATTCTTCATCCCAGATATCACTGATGCTATGGCTCATCTGTTTCATTCTCTGTGCATTTTAATATGTTCATTCTATATACATGTTGTGTCATTGTGTCTTTTTTATGAACACATTGTGATCGTTATCTATTTTTATTTCTTTATGAAACATCGAGATGCGATTTGGCACATCTGTTGCTATTAGAACAGTGTCTCCCTACAAAGACATAAACTAGAAAAATCAATATGGAGTAAAATGAAATGTCTACACGAAAGCACAACGTGCCTTACCTCATATTCATATGTGCCATTGCATCTATTAGCGGGATCATCCTCGGTTACGATGCTTCCGTTATTTCTGGCGTCATAGATCCGCTTACTGAACATTTGTCACTCTCACCAGCGGAAAGCGGATGGGCAGTTTCAAACGTCATTCTGGGTTGTATTGCGGGTGCCTGGGGGGTCGGACGTTTCACTGACCGTTTTGGCCGCAAAGTAACCTTGATCGTCACAGCTATTCTGTTCACCATTTCCGCTATCGGGTCGGCATTAGCCAATGATCTCACCTGGTTTGTTATCTACCGTATGATTGGCGGATTGGCCGTGGGTATGGCATCAGCTGTTACCCCCCTCTATATCGCGGAAGTATCCCCGAAAGACCTTCGCGGGCGGATGCTGGGAATGCAGCAGATGCTGATGGTAGGCGGTCAATTAGTGGTTTACATCGTAAATTACCTGATTGCCAGAGGAATGGCGCATGAATGGGTAGTGTCTATGGGCTGGCGTTGGATGCTGGCATCTGCACTCATTCCCTGTGTGCTATTCCTTGTGATGGCTTTCTTTATGCCAGAATCGCCACGCTGGTATGCGATGCGCAACCAGAGAGAAAAGTCACTGAAGGTACTGACCTCGCTGTCCAACCCAGGACATGCCGAGCGCTTATATGCTGAAATTCGTACCTCCATCGCCACCGATTCTGCTTTGCAGAGTACACCCACATCTCATGGCATTCTGCGGGATAAAAAATCGTCTTACATCCTGTGGATAGGCTGCGCTATCGCCGTCTTACAGCAGGTCTCCGGCATCAATATCCTGATGTACTTTGCGCCTTCACTTCTACAAAACGTTACCGGAAACACACAGGATTCCCTCTTTCAGAGTATTTTCCTTGGCCTCGCACTATTGGCTGGAGTGAGCATTGCGCTGGTGGCCTTTGACCGCGTCGGACGAATCCCGTTGCTGCGCTGGGGGGCATTGGGCTGTGCTGCCTTCCTGTTATTCACCTCATGGGCCTTTATGAGTGAAGCAAAAGGGTATCTCCCGGTCGTCGGCTTAGTCGGATTTATTTTTGTGTTTGGTATGTCCTGGAGCCTCGGAGCCTGGTTGCTGATTTCTGAGATCTTCCCTAATCGCATGCGGGCCGTTGCCATGGGTTATGCGTTTTGCTCCCTGTGGATTTCGAACTTCATCGTTACTCAGAGCTTCCCGATGATGAACCGCAATCCTGTATTGATGGAGCACTTCCATGGGGCATTCCCTCTGCTGTTATGCAGCGGATTCAGCATTATCGCTTTCTGGTTTGTTGGCCGTTTTCTGCCGGAAACCAAGGGTGTTTCGCTGGAACATATCGAACCGTTAATGCTTTCAAAATCCCGTCGATTTGGCGGCGAGCAGGAGATGTTCGTCACGCCAAAATCTGTTTCGCAAAAATAATTAACCAATACCCTATATCTAAGGAGAATGAGATGTCAGTTAAAAACATTGTACGCATCGGTCTTATTGGCGCAGGTCGTATGGGCAGCTTTCATGGTGAAACTGTTGCTCAACGTGTACCGGGCGCAACTCTGATTGCCGTTGCCGATCCGGTTCCTGGCGCAGCCGAAAAACTAGCCGCCAGACTGGGAGCAAAAAAATCGTATACGGATCCACAGGATCTGCTGAACGATCCTGAAATCGATGCCGTTGTGATCGCTTCTCCGGCACGCACCCACGCTGAACTGGTCGTCGCCGCAGCCAAAGCGGGTAAAGGCGTATTTTGTGAGAAGCCAATGGCCGTCACCCTGGAAGATGCAGATAAAGCCATTAATGCGGCTAAAACAGCCGGAGTTGCTCTACAGGTAGGTTTCAACCGTCGATTCGTGAATGGTTTTGCTGCAGCGTATGAAGAGATAAAAGCGGGTAAAATTGGCGTGCCACAACTGTTGCGTTCAACGACTCGCGATCCTGGTTTGGGCGATCCTACGCCAATCCCACATTGGACCATTTTCCTTGAAACACTGATCCACGATTTTGACATCCTGCTGCACCTTAATCCGGGCGCGAAACCCACCCGTGTTTATGCGGTAGCCGATGCATTAGTGCGCCCCGATTTTAAGGATCGTGGCCTGCTGGACACCGCAGTCGTGAATATTTGCTTCGACAATGGCGCGTTCGCCACTGCTGAAGCTAACTTCCAGGCAGTGTATGGCTATGACGTTCGTGGTGAGGTTTTCGGTAGTAAAGGCATGCTACAGGCAGGAAATATCAATGTGAACAACTGCGTGCGTTACACCGCTGACGGTATCTCTATTGACACAGCACGTCGTGATACTGACCTACTTCATGATGCCTATGTTGCAGAAGTGACCGACTTCGTACATTGCGTTGCAACGGGCGCCACGCCGAAAGCAACCGGTGAAGATGCACGTAATGCATTAGAAGTCGCGCTGGCATGTATCGCATCTGTTCAACAGTCTCAGCCGATTAAGCTCTAAGGATTAAAATATGCCTACTTACTCACTGTCGGTCTGCGCTGAAATGGTATTCCTTGATCTGCCATTTATTGAGCGCGTTGAACGCATTCACGCTATGGGCTTTGGCGTGGAGATTTGGGACTGGACCCAAAAAGATATTGATGCGCTGGTGAAAACCGGTGCCCGCTTTACCTCAATGACAGGCTACATCTCTGGCAACCTGACCGATGATGAAGAAATTGATCACCTGCTTTCCAGCGCCAGTCAGTCACTCGAGGCCGCTCGACGCCTTGGCTGCCCGTCTCTCAACTTGCACGGTACAGGACTGAACAATGTTGGTCTGCCGGTGAAACCTGTTGAAATTGTAACGGGTGAAATGTGGCTGAAAGCGAAAAAGACGCTGGATGCCCTTGCCGCTATGGGGGAGAAAGCAGGCAAGGTATTCACTTTGGAAAACCTAAATACCGCCGTTGATCATCCGGGAACACCTTTCGCTAAAGCAGAGGATACTATGGCCCTGGTGTGCGCAGTGAACAGCCCATACCTGAAAATGAATCTGGATATTTATCACGCGCAGATCGGTGAAGGTAACCTGGTCGAGCTTATCCGCAAATGTGAAAAACATATCGGTGAAATTCAGGTTGCCGATGTGCCGGGCCGTAAAGAGCCGGGTACCGGTGAGATCAACTATAAGGCTGTAGCCCGCGCATTGAAAGGGATTAACTATCAAGGCGTGGTCGCGATGGAAGGTTGGGCATCAGGTGATTCCATCGTCGCACTTGAAGCCTTCCGCGAAGCGTTCACGCTATAAGAGTTAACATCTTTAGGCGCTCATTTTGCATCGCTTCTAAGCTAAGGAAGCGATGCATTTATTGTAAAGGATAGAACGATGAACGTATCAACACGTATTCATGTTGGCGTTAGCCCGCTCTCCTGGACTAACGATGTACTCGAAGATCTTGGTGGCGATATCCCATTGGAAACCTGTCTGGCAGAAGCGGCGGTGGCTGGCTACGAAGGAATTGAACTTGGCCGAAAGTTTCCGCGAACCATCGACACACTTGAGCCATTACTGAATCAAGCTAAGCTGAAGCTTGCCTCTGGTTGGTATAATGGCCTGATGGCTGAACGAAGTTTTGAGGATGAGTTAGCAGCGGTACACGATCATGCCATGTTATTGAAATCACTGGGTGCGAAAGTCATGGTATATGGTGAGTGCGGTGCAATGCCCGGACTCACGCCACTCGATGAGCCCCTGTCGAAATCTCCTGCGTTAGGACATATTGATCTGCCTCAGTACGCAGAAAAAGTGAATAAGTTGGCCGTCTCTTTATTGAATAACTATGGTTTACGTCTGGCTTATCATCACCATTTGATGATGGTTGTTGAAACCGACGATGAGCTGAAAGCCTTCCTGAAAGCGACTCATGACTTAGTCGGCATCGTCCTGGACTGTGGGCATGCAACCGCGGCAGGCGTAGATATCGAATGGGTACTTGAAAATTATGGCAACCGTGTGGCACATGTCCATCTAAAAGATGTTCGTGGTGAAGTACTCGATAACGTCATTAACAATAACCTGAGCTTCAATGATGCAGTAAGAGCCGGTCTTTTTACTGTGCCAGGCGAGGGGGTAGTTAATTACGCTCCGGTTATTCATTTTCTTAAAAACTCAACCTACGAAGGCTGGATTATCATAGAAGCCGAACAGGATCCTGAAAAAGCACCACCTTTAGAGACAGTAAAAAAAGCGCGCGCATGGGTTAAATGCGAGCTGGGTATTTAGCATTTGAACAGGTTTGCTGTAGGTTTTTGGCGCTCGTTGAGCGCCTTTTTTGACCTTTGGCCGCACCCACCCGTATTTCATTGTGTTGAACCGACTAGTTTGTAATAACGATCCCACTGGCCCGGAGGCTGCGACGGGTTGAATTAATTGATTCCAGAAGACGCTTACGACTGTCGCTCAGATGTCGGGAAAGTAATGCTGCCGCTTTATCTGTTTCCCGATCCCTGAGGGCGCTAACAATCTCTACGTGCTCTTTCCAGGCTGGGTTAGTGGGCTCTTTATCCAACCAGCGCGCGCGGGATAATCGTCTAAGGGAATCCTCAATACCTTCTATGATAAAGGTATTACCGCAGAAACCTGCCAGTTGTAGGTGAAACTGACTTCCAGCGTCATTGAGATCCTTTTCCGAATCATCTTGATCGCAATCCACGAACAGTGCTTCCAAACTGTCCAGGTGCTCTTTGGATATCAGGTTAGCCGACAGGCGAACGGCAGCCACTTCTAGCACCTCACGGTAAATACACAATTGTTCCACCTCTTTTACATCAATGGGCGCCACTATCCAACGCAATCCTTCCCGGCAGACAAGTCCCTCTGATTCTAATTTTTGTAATGCAGCACGAACAGGGGTTCGCGATGCGTTAAAACTAGCCTCTGCCCATCGTTCAGTCAGTCTTTCTCCGGGTCCTAAATCCATTCTGAGGATCATTTTTCTTAGCTGGCTTTCGACCTCTGATGCTTGACTCATGGTGGCAATACTCTCCTGGCAATTGACAGTAAATGGGGGAATCCGTATGGTATACCAAAACGGTGTACCAACGAAGGCTTTCATATGACACAATCATACAACAGTTACTGGCAACGTAATCTGCTGGTCTGTTTTATCGGCTCCTTCTCAACCGTCTTTGCAATGACCCTGATGCTCCCCTTCCTACCACTCTATGTTGAAGAGCTCGGAGTTCATGGGCACTCAGAGGTAGTTCAATGGTCTGGCGTGGCATTCAGCGCAACATTTATTACTGCCGGATTGATCGCCCCAGTCTGGGGGAAACTGGGGGACAGGTATGGGCGCAAATCTATGCTTGTAAGAGCCAGTCTTGGTATGGCAATTACTGTTTCACTTATGGGTTTGGTGACAAATATCTGGCAACTTGTCGGTTTGAGATTGTTAGTTGGCCTGGCTGGCGGTTATTCCTCCGGCGCAACCATTCTTATAGCGGTCCAGGCACCCAGAGAGCGTGCCGCTTGGGCGCTTGGGATCGTTTCATCCGGTGTTATGGCAGGTAATCTGGTTGGCCCACTTGCCGGCGGTTGGTTGCCTGCTCTGATTGGTATTCGGTCCACGTTTTTTTTCGCAGGCGCGCTAATATTTCTGGCTTTTATCATGACCCTCACTCTCATCCGGGAAGAGGTGCAACCGAATACAGATGCTGAGGCGAAAAAGCGAGTGAGTTGGTCTCAGTTACCTCACCGTTCTGTGATTGTCTGCATGCTTTGTACCGGTCTGCTACTGATGCTGGCCAATATGTCGATAGAACCCATTATCACGGTCTATGTGCGCACCCTCGTCAGCGAGGCTTCTCAGATAACGAAAGTTGCGGGATATGTGATGGCTGCAGCGGCTCTGGGCAGCATTATTTCTGCCTCATGGCTTGGAAAACTGGCGGACAGGTTAGGACATTTACGCATTATCACGCTGGCGCTGACTGCGGCCGGTTTACTGCTGATCCCGCAGGCATTTGTCACTTCCGGGTGGCAACTGATCGCCCTGCGTTTCCTTATGGGCCTGGCGCTTGGAGGCTTATTGCCTTGTATTGCAGCAGTGATACGACACCGCGTACCAGAAGGCACGGTGGGCAGCATTCTTGGCTATTCCGTCGCAGCGCAGTTCGCTGGCCAGTTCATTGGGCCGCTGATTGGAGGCTTTGTCGGCGGGCATATCGGTATGCCCGCCGTCTTCCTGGCAACCAGCTGCATCCTGCTAGTCGGAGCTGCCTGGAATTTAAAAATACATCGCCAGTCAGCAACGCGCTGACTGACTTCATTACCTTTCAACTACACATTAAGGAAATTTTATGTCTAATCAACTCAGTAACATCAGTAAAAACAGCGCCCTACTGGTTATGGATTTTCAGACGATTATCCTTAACAATTTCCTCCCGCAAGAAAGCGCTGGAAACGTTATCCGCAATACCGCATCACTGATAGCCGCTGCGCGCGCTGTAGGCGTACCGGTCATTTATGTCAGTGTCGGATTCCGCAAAGGATATCCCGAGGTCAGCAAAAACAACACTATCTTCTCTTCGATTAAAGAGAATGGAATTTTTATGGCTGACAATGAGAGCACAGCTATTCATCCCCATGTAGCTCCGGCAGAAAATGAGACCGTCATCGTTAAACGCAGAGTCGGCGCATTCTCGTTTACCGAACTTGAGATGATCCTTCGTGCTCAAGGCATCGAAAACCTGATCCTTACCGGTGTGACGACCAGTGGAGTTGTGCTTTCTACGGTCGGGCAAGCGTTTGACCTGGATTACCGCCTTATCATTGTGAAGGATTGCTGCGCAGATCCAGATCATGAAACCAATGTGTTTTTGCTTGAAAAAATTCTACCTCAACATGCTTTTGTTACCAGTTCATCTGAAATATCAAAAGCCTGGGCATAAGATACTTAAATCTCCCGCAATGTGGGTGATTTGTGTATGGTTGTCCCTTTTGAGCGATGAGCAGACGTAGCCGCAGTTACCGGCTACACACTAATAAAGTAACCGGAAGTAAGTTTTTAGCCTTACTGGCGAGACGGGCATCGTTACCAGAAAGCAGGAGTAATGCTGGAAGAATTCTACAGCCAGGGCGTGGCTCAACTAAATCTGTTCGATGACAATGCAACGCGGCAGAATAGTGCCAAACTGATGGAAGTCTCGACCATCTCAATGCGAAAAACGGAAGAGGAACTCTGTATTTTGCAGGGCAGGGGATCCAGACTGCCTGGCAGATGAAGCGAGAAATGCTTTCGCCTCGCTATACTCGAGGTTCTGTGACCTGCTCAAAGTCAGGTGACTCAGCCATTAACATTAGTGATTGTGCTACTACAGTCCGCTTAAAGCGAGGAGCGGAAGTAGCCTGGCCAAATACGTGGCGGTCGTCCTACAGATATTTCGACATGAAAGTAATTCATACTGCCTTAGATATAATAAGAATCAGGCTAATACCCCTCAATGCCAGTGTTTGCCCTAATTTAGGGCGAGTGCTTATTTTTTAGTGCAAAATGCTTTTAAAAATCATTGATAACACACATTAAAGCCGTTCAACGCTCGTTATTTTGTTTTGTTTTTTGGCGCGAAAATTGCTTGAGCTATGGACCCTTATTATTCTTTGGATAGAAAATGTTTAGAAAAAATTTATTGATTTCTGCAATTATTCTTGGTTTTTCAGGTGGTTCATTTGCTGCGTCAACGCTAAGTGATTCTCAAATTACCAAAATGAACTTATCGGAACTACGTAGTGCTCTGGATAAAAAAGATATTACTTCAGAGCAGATTGTCAGTGCCTATATGGCTGCGATTAATAAAGACGATCGTCAAGGTAAAAAAATCAAAGCATTGATAACACTGAATCCTGATGCACTGTCACAGGCAAAAGCGTGGGATGAAGCTGATCATGGAGGTAAGGCAAACGCTCCCTTGGCTGGTATTCCTTTCATCGCCAAAGATAACTTCGATACTAAAGACATTCTTACCACCGGTGGAAACCTTGCCCTTGAGACTAACAAACCCGCTAAGAATGCTTTTGTCATAGAGAAGTTACTCAATGAAGGAGCAATTCTTATTGGTAAAGCCAACATGTCAGAACTGGCGGCATCTTATGGATGGATGGGATACAGTTCAGTCGGTGGGCAAACAGTTAACCCTTATAATCCTCTTCGTGATACATCCGGTTCGAGCAGTGGTTCTGCTGCAGCAGTTGCTGCCGGGTTTGCGCCTTTTGCTCTGGGCACAGACACCAGTGGTTCAATTCGTGGGCCCGCAAGTGTGACCGGAACGGTTGGCCTTAGACCCACTCTCGGATTAACCAGTCGTTCCGGGGTTATTCCACTGTCTCTGACAGCGGACAATGTAGGGGCAATTACCCGTACAGTCAGTGATCAGGCTATTGTGCTTGATGCTATTCGCGGAATGGATCCGAATGACAGAGCCACTGAATTTGTGAAGCAGCCAGTAGATAACTTCAGCCACTCTGTTGCTTCCGGCAGTCTTAAAGGGAAAAAATTTGCTGTGCTGGATAACTTTGACGGAGGGAATCCAGATGTAGACCGTATTAAAAATGAAGCGGTAAATCAGCTAATACACGATGGTGCATCAGTTACGCATATACATCTGCCTGCGGAGTTTGAGAACCTATGGAGCCTGGTTTTAGGGCCGGTAGGTACAGCTGAATTCCGTCCTCAGTTTGATGCTTATCTTGCTACGCTGGGTAATGATCAGCCTAAAAACAGTACTGAATTTTTATCCGTACTTAATAAATTGACCGATAATGGCAAAAAAACAATAAATCCAGGTCGTTATAAAGGGCTTATTGAAAGTATTGGCACTACCACAACAGACTCACCTGAATATATTGGAATTCTTACTCAAAGAATTCCACACCTTCGCAGTGAATTGTTAAAAATAGTGCAAGAGGGTGGATATGATGCCATCATTTTTCCAACAATGAGTTGTCCTGCCTCTGTGATTCACGGTAAAAGTGATAAAAATTATATCTGCAAGTCTGTTGATAGCTATGCAGCTTCATATATAGCCTCTTCAACTGGATTCCCTGAGATTACAGTTCCGGCCGGGAAAGCTGTCGGAAACGTCCCCGTTGGTTTTTCATTTATGGGGAAAGCTGGAGACGACCTGAAAATTATGCAGTTTGCTTATCAGTTTGAGAAAAAATAATTGCGAGCTAAAAGTCTCAATAGTTATACAGGCTACTTATGATGAGTAGCCTGGGTTTGCTCTCTACCCGTGCGAAAGCGGCACCGATTAGCGCTTTCGCTTGATGAAAGCGAGGATATATCCAGAGGACTGGTAGCAAACCTCAGTATCACGGACATCGCTGCCAAATTATTAAGAGCACTATCAACGATTAGCCGCGAGATCAAAAGGTACGGTTGTGCAAAACAATACCGTGCAGTAAAAGCCGATGCAGCTGCGTGGGGAAATGTGTGGAGACCAAAACCTTGCAAGCTAATTTAATGCTCAACATTGTGTAAAATCATTGCATAGAAGTTGCATCAGGGCAGTCTCAGGGGGCATAAAAAAAGAGCTGGAGCAATGCCTCAGAAGCGGAAGAAAATTACTCAGATAGTATTTTCCAAAAGAAACTGACTTATCAGTTCACAGCCAACAAAGACTAAACAGTGTCGACAGACAGTTCAACGAGAGGCCGAGAAAAACGCTAGACTATGAATCACCCGCAGAGCGGTTCAATCAATGTGTTGCATCCATCGGTTGAACTCACAGCACATTTCGGACGTCATCAAAGCTATAGGCTTTTGATAGTCTCAATCAATTCAGGCCCCTGATTCTTGACATTACCCACGGCCCGCGTCACGGCGTGCCAGATAAACTTGTCGGCGGGCACTGCTCCGTCGGCTGCTATCATTTCTGCTTCCTTCCCTCCTATATCCTGGCGCATCCATTCGCGTGCTGCCTCCGGTGACAAAACCAGTGGCCGGCGGTCGTGAATGTCTACGAGTCCTTGATCAGCTGCAGCGGTCACAATCAAAAAACCTTCGGCTTCGTCTCTGCGTTCAAATGGTGTGCTTCCGAATCGCCGCTAAGACCGTGACCTATGACTTTGAACGTCTGATGGAAGGCGCTAA
>JBEBQJ010000100.1:0-16843 GCA_040395455.1 Sphingobacterium yanglingense
CGTTTGTGAGTAGCCATTTTGTGTCTTTTTCTTTTTTTTCCGCTTGGCATAGCTTAATGTTTTTAAATAATGTTAATGAATTTTGTTAATTATTATTTACTCAATGCTTCTATCTGACGATCAATATATTGAGATAAGGCCGGGTCTGCCGCTATTTCTTTGCTTTTTTGATAAGCCGCAATAGCTTCATTCTTAAGACCGATTTTTTCGTAGCTTGTAGCTAAATAAAAGTAAGATTCTGCATCTGGTTTTACTTCGACAACAGTTTTGAATCGCTCTACTGCTTTATCAAACTGCTGTGAACGTATAGAGAACAAACCTAATGTCTTATTCGCTTCTACATTTTTTGGTTCTGCCGTGACAACTTCTCTAAGTAACGCAATACCCGCCATAGGATTATTCGATCCGGTAACAAGTGCTGCTCCTAGTCCAGTTTTCGCCGGCAAACTATTAGCATCTAATTCAACTGCTTTTTCATAAGCAGCAATAGCAAACTGATTTAATGCAGTAGCCATTACTGTATCCTGTTGATTGGTGTAACCCGCACGAAAAGCATCACCTGCTTTCAACCAGTATTCAAACTTAGGAGATAGCTGTGCTAGCTCCTGATAAATGAATCCTTGAGGAATCGGCTTAGCCACATCGTCCCATTTGGTCACTAATTGTTCTAGCAACGCAATTTTTTGTTCACCTTCAGCTTTCTCTACCTGGGCTTCGATTGCCGAAATATCTTGGGATAGGGAAGAATTAATACTCTGTTTTGCAATTTCAGAAACACTCTTCAACGTGTACATCGATGATGAAGATTCTTCTGTCGTCGCCTCAGTGGCGCCTTTATTCTTATCTACCAAACCTTTAATAGGCTGAGCCAATAGTCCTCCCATTAGTACAACGACTAATGCAATAACGATAATCTGTTTGGTATTAAGCATAGGGCTAATTTAAATTAATTTTTTACTTTATTACCATTTTTTACTTTTTCAACAAAAACTTTTGCTGGTTTGAAGCTTGGCACATAGTGCTCAGGGATAATAATTGCTGTGTTTTTGGAAATATTACGTGCTGTTTTCTCTGCTCTCTTTTTAACAACAAAACTTCCAAATCCTCTAACGTATACATTCTCTCCTTCAATCATCGCATTTTTAACAACCTTGAAAAACGCTTCAACCGTTTCTTGTACATCAACCTTCTCTAAGCCTGTCTTGTTAGAGATCTCTGCAATAATTTCTGCTTTAGTCATATCTATTATTCTGTAATTATATTATTCCACCATAAACCCACATTTGGGGTTGCAAAATTATCTTTTTTAAATGAGCTTTGAAAATATTTTGAATCATTTCTCCAACATATTTTTTTCATTTTCAAACGATTACCCCCGAGTGAGACACAACCTGCACTTCAAATCGGATGCAAATCTACCATTATTTTGCTGATTTTCAAATATTTATTACTTTTTTGACAAATACGCCTCAGCCAAAAAATTCAGGTCATCCTCTATGTGTAACGCTGAAATCACTACCCTATTTAGCAAGGGACTATCAGGCAATGGATAAGGAAAACTGGAAATAAGAACCTGCCGATGCAAGAAATGACGGTACAAATGAGCATCACTTGATGTAAAAACAGGGAAAGAAGGAATGTAAGAGAGCTTATCATCACCTTCTATCAACTGACTAAAATACACAATATTATGGTGCAATTCATTGAAAGCACACTGATAAAACTCCATTCCATTAATAAGCGCATACACTGCAGCCGGGGCGGGAGGTGACGCCCCTCTAAACATTGGGTGTTTCTTTATCTGTTCGATCGCCCCCTTCTCCCCCATCACAATTCCTGCATCTGTCCCCATTCCTTTTGCCAACGAAGCGACTATTAAAACCTCAACATTGGACTTTCCCTGAACAAACTCAAGATCAACAGAAATAGCATCTCTCCTAGCTATTCCAATCCCATGTGAATCATCCAGAATAAAAAATAGCCTTTTAGTGGGGGCGCACAATTCAACAAATGGCTTAAAATCGTAATAACTAGGCTTTAGGTTATCTAAGGTATTAGATACGATCAAAAACTCTGTCTGCTGAGAGGAGTTAATATGCGCAATGGCTGTATCACGCCAATCATCAAAGGAGCGTCGGTCTGATGGCACGCCATCAAGCCACAAAGCTGGATGGGCATCTGGCGCATATAATACCTCCCGCCCCACGGATAAGGTGCGTACAGCCACCTGGGCCGCCAAATAACCGCTAGAGAGTAAGCCAGCTGCACCAAAACCAAATCGCTCAGCCAAAAGTTGCTCAGCATCATCGTATATACCTAACTGCACATTATTGGATCGCGAAGTCCCATTGTTCAACCCGTAGATATCTATCCCTTTTTTATACAATTCGATATATCCCGGATTGTCGAGCAATCCCAAATAAGCGGTACCTCCAAAAAAACGATATTGCTCCCCGTCTTTGACGATTATCCTGCCGGTGGGCTGGTGCAACTGCTGAAATGCTGTCATATCGACTAAATTAAATATTTTTCCGTAAATCTATCTGCTATCAAAGATCAATACAGGTGATAATTCAAAGGCAAACTTAAGCCCACAGAAAAACTAAGCCCTTTAACTGTTCCAAGATCTTCTTTGGCCTTCAGATCAAAACCATAGCCGACTCCAAATTCCATTAGATTAAACACACCAATACCAACCTTAGGAGTAATGGTATAAGGAGTTAGCTCTCCTTTCACAAATGGCCAGGCTCCCTTGGCACCTAGATAATAGGTTAGTCCAAGCTCAGGCACAACGTGGGTCTTTCTATTCTTCCATGACAAGTTTGTACCTCCATCAATCCGCAGGTAATTTGCATAACCTAAATCCGTAAGTCCCCAAAAGGAAGCTTTGAGGAAATTAGCTTTTTGATATTGATAGCCTAAGGACGGTCCCCAGATCCACTTGTTGTGAGTCGGCTTATCCTGCGCTCTTATGGCACTGACTGACACCGAAAGCAATACCAATAAACCTAAGTACTTCATTCTTCTGTTGTATTTAAATGATCAATTATATTAAGCAGCACCGAAGCCTGATTCATTTTCTCGTCTTTCGCCCCATAGAGCAGGGTTAGAAAGCGTTTAAGTATTTCATTATATAGTATTCTTTATCTTTCGATTTATATTGCTGTATATATCTTGGATGTTCTAAAACCACAATCTCTCCAAAGAGCTGTATCTCTTTATTTAGTGCCTGAATATACTTTGCATTCTTCTTACCTAAAACAAAAACCTTGGCTGTATTTAACCCCATTCCCACATGTTTTTTTAAGGACGACAACATAAAATCTTTTACTTCTTCAAATAATCGTGGTGCATCGTAATAATTCGCATTAACCCATGCTCCTGCCTTTGCCTGCCGCACAATAGCCAAGGGAAAGGGGGAATTAATATAAAACCTATTATAAAAATCGGCTGCTCCCCCATAAGCCTCTATCATATCATACATAAAAACCGAAGAGATTTCATGTGTACGAGCAGATTCCATTGAAATACCACAAGCACTGGACAACCTCTTGGTATCTGTAAATGGCACTCCTGTAACCCCCGCACCATGCCTACTGGGATTAATACCAATAATAAAATCTCGCGGCTGGGTATCGCTATAGTATTTTTTATAAAACTGTTGCATCACCAACATGGTCTCAGGATTATCCAGAAAAGGATTCACGACCTGGAATCCATCCGGAAGATTACCATCATAATAAAGCGCGCGATTAAACGCAATTATCTTATCTGCAAAACACTCTTCCATAATTCTTTCTTTGTCGCATGCTTTCTTTCTGCCTCTGCCTTCTTCTTTACATGGAAATCTGACACTGATCTTTTGTGGGCAAGGTCAAAAAATGACAGAAGCAAGTTACGGAAATTATTAGAATCGCAAGAGGCAGTAAACTGAACATTTACCTGTTTCTATATCAACTGATATATAGAAATAGTCTCCTTTTTTAGATCCCAAACAAACAAAGCGGGCTTTATATTTGTATCTTAGTAAACATTAAACAACATCTGCATATGCGATTATTTTATTTATGCACTTTACTTTTGAGTGCGGCATCTATTTATTGCGTTCGGGCCCAGCAAAATCAGATTCTACTGGAGAATGTCCGGATATTAGATCAAAAAACACAATCACTGACCCCTCCTAGTCATGTTCTTATCAATGGCAGTACGATCCAGCAGATTAGCACATCTCCAATTACGGTAAACAATAAAGATGTTGTAAAAATCAATGGCTCAGGAAAAACCTTAATGCCAGGGTTAATTGACGCTCATGTACACATGGTATTTGGCTCCCTGACAATGCCTCAAATGGTAACGAATGACCTTTCGGAAGAATTCCTTGTTAAAACTATAGGACAATCTGCCCATAATATGCTAATGCGTGGTTTTACCAGTATCCGTGATGTAGGAGGCCCTATATTTCCACTAAAGGCCGCTATTGATGCTGGAAAACTTTCCGGCCCTAGAATATGGCCTTCTGGAGCTACAATCAGTCAAACGGCAGGCCACGGAGACTTCAGGACACCTGACGAAAAATCACGACGCTTTTTTGGGGTTGTATCACGTGCAGAAAGATATGGCGCTACATTTATTGCGGATGGACGGGATGAGGTATTGACTGCTGTACGGGAAAATCTCCGCTTCGGAGCCAGCCAGATAAAACTCATGGCTGGAGGTGGAACATCTTCTGCCTACGACCCTGTAGACGTCACACAATACACGTTGGATGAAATGAAGGCCGCAGTAGAAGCTGCTGAAGACTGGGGAACTTACGTAACTGTACATGCCTATACTCCGCGCGCTATTAGACGAGCTATCGAGGCGGGCGTAAAATGTGTTGAGCACGGCCAGTTGCTGGACGAAGAAACGTTAAAACTAATCGCCGAAAAAGATATTTGGCTAAGTCTTCAAAACCTAGTGGACGACACTCCTGATATGGATCCGCAGCGAATAGCAAAACGTAAGCCTGTAATTGAAGGACAGGAGAAAGTGTGGCCTTTAGCAAAGAAACATAATGTTAAATTGTCATGGGGCACGGATTTCCTTTTTGAACCTGAACTCAATGAAAAACAAAATGACTTCATCCTGCGCTTACAAAAGTGGTTTACAAACGCTGAGATCCTGAAAATGGTAACACAGGATAATGCAGAGCTATTACAGCTTTCTGGACTCAGAAGCCCCTACCCTGGCAAACTAGGAGTTATTGAGGAAGGCGCTATGGCCGATATGCTATTGGTCAACGGAGACCCCTTGAAAGATTTAAAACTGATTGCTAACCCTACAAAGAACTTTGTCGTGATTATAAAGGATGGCAAAATATATAAGAACATTTTAAAGAAATAAGCCCACAAAAAGCGTTAAGAAAATCCTCCCCAACAGGGGAGGATTTTAACACAAACATATAACTTAAAGGTAATTATTGTTCTTCAAGAATTCTGCCCACAGATTATATCCTTCAGGAAGCAAATGAATACCATCTCTCGTGTATCTACTCTCCAGAACATTGTCTCCATTATGGAAAAGGCTATATAAATCTATAAAACCAGCACATTTGCTATTCCCTAGTAGTCGTAGTTCAGTATTTAGTTTGATAATAATATCTGCTTTATTTTTATAACTAGCTCCTTTTAAGATACTATCATTCAGAGGTAATACCGACTGAATATACAGCTTCGTTTTTGGGGTACCTTTTCTAATCTTATCTACAATTTTATTATAATTCTCTAGAATCAATGATACCTCCCATTGACGGCTACCCAAATCATTTATACCGATCATTAGGAATATCTTCTCAGGCTTACTAGCGATAATTTCATCCAACCTCGCTAATACACCAAATGTATTATCCCCACCAATCCCTCTGTTAGAAACTTTTTTCTCCGGAAACAACCCTTTCCAATCCCCTTGCTCTGTTATACTATTACCAAGAAAAACAACTCCCTTTTTATATAATGGATCCGTCTTAAAAAGTTCCATCCTCTTTTTAAAATGATCGCTCTCATGAAACGAAGCATATCCGTTCTTCACATTTTCCAATTGAACTTCAAAAAGAAGCTTCTTAATGACCGCCTTTTGTTCATCTGAAAGAACTGCGTTATATTTCAAAAAGGCATCATTGTAGACCTGTTTATTTTTAGCTGCTATTTCATCTGCGCTTAAACTAGTATTGTTTTTAATTTCGGACAACCTTAAGTCCAGCTCCGACCGTATGTCTTTTATGCTGTTTTTTTGTGCTGAAGTTGCCTCTATTTTATTCAACACAACATCCGAATAGTAATTTAAAGATTGCCTTTGCTGCGCCTGTGCGTGTATGCTAAATACAAATAAAAAAAGGGACAACAATAATCTGATTTGATATCTCATAATATATTTTTAATAAAATAAATACTCTTTATTTAGGCGCAGACTTCGACTACGCCGATACTTTCAATAATTTTTTAATCCTTATCTCCACAAAGGATGTTGCTCTAGCGCCCTGTTCAACTGAAACTCACGTAACGGAATAGGATAGACAACATGTTTGTCCGTGATATTCATAAAACTAGCATTTTGATAGGTGATATTTGTCAATTCTGAATTCATCTGCCCAAGTATGATCTTCATATTTTTAACCAATATTCCCCATCGAATTAAGTCATACCTCCTTAGAGCTTCAAAACACAGCTCTCTTGAGCGTTCTTCTTGCATAACTTTTAAGAAGCTATCTCTGTCCAAAGTTTGGGACAGCTCCAAATCAGCATCTTCAATACGTGTTAAAACTGGCTCCAAAACAGCGCCACTACCACTACCTGAAAATGTTATGGTTGGCAATGTAGTATACTTTTCCCCAGGGTTGGTTATCGTAACAGACTTTATCACCCCATTTTGGACAGTCAAAGTCGCTGTTGCGGCTACACCTCCACCGTTTACAATAGCTATTTTTGACCCTGTATTATAACCCGCCCCTCCATTGATTACCTTAATTTCTTTGATGCTCTCTGAAACATTACCCTTTCCATTAAGAAATTTACCGTAGGCCCTTCTTCTTACCTGGTTCACATACTCAATTGACTGAGGACTAGGTATCCCTCCGTTGACATGAGCATCAGCCTCCGCAAACATCAACAAGACATCTGCAAATCTTAGCAAAGGGAAATTAATAGGCGTCAGCTGTGTTGCTTGAGGTCTCACGACTTCATACTCTCTCCTATATTTAGCAGAAGATCTTAAATACTGCTGTGCGGGCGTAGGAAATGTTACAGCAGCAACTTTTGCTCCTGTTGTAACATTGTAAGTAAATGGTGCTATATTCCAATCCCGTCTTAAATCATAGGAAGAATAGGACCTGTACAGATTAGCTGTTGCTGATATCCTTCCAAAAGAGTACCCAATCCCGTTTGTTGAACTTTGATTTCTGATACCAAGAAAAGAACCTACATATCCTGCTTCCAATCTCCCATCTGAGTTGTTTCCCCAGAACTCGACTTCCCAAATACTTTCCTTTAGGTCGTATTCATCTCTAGCATATTTGATAAAAATATCTCTATAATCATTATTGAGTTCATGTGCCGCAGAGGCATCATCAATAACCTGTTTTGCCCAAAACCTAGCTTCTTCGTATTTATCCGCACCCACAGGCTGGCCAGACATATGCAAACACACTCTTGCCAATATCCCTCTAACAGCGGATTTGCTCACGCGTCCAGCATTCCCTATGGTTTGAATGGGATCAACCAGGGTCTCAGCTTCTTTCATATCAGCCAGTATTTTTTCATAAATCTCTTTAGCGGAGCTAGCAGGGATATCGATAGTCTCAGCATCTTTGGTAGGTTCTAATATCAAAGGCACGTTTTCAAAATTCTGAACCAACATAAAATAATAATATGCTCTCAAAAAAAGAGCTTCCCCTCTAATTCTATCTCTAAATCCCTGGTCAATAGCTTCGTTGTTATTCACATTTGCCAATAACACATTTGCTCTCAACACCCCATTATATAATGTCCCCCAGAAATTCTCCAAAAGATTATAACTCTCTGTAAACGCATAGGTTTCCAACCCTACAGGTAATGCTCCAAAATAAAACCCTTCATCCGCCTGAGTATTCTGTAATATCAATAGTTGGGAACCATACAAGCGTGTCGAACCTAACACATCGTAAACTCCGTTCAAAAAGGAATTCAAATGGTCCTCAGTCTTGAAGTAATTTGAATTAGATAAAAAATCCTGAGGTTTGGTATCTAAAAATTTTTCACAGCTTCCTAGGACCAATAACAATATAGATAGTATTGTAGTACAAAAAATCTTCTTCATAATCTTAAAATTTAGCGTTTATACCAAAAACAAATGTTTTCGCCTGTGGGTACGCAGAGTAGTCCAGCCCTGATGTCAATACTGTATTTCTCACAGCCACTTCTGGATCAAAACCGCTATAATTGGTCCATGTAAGTAAATTTTGCCCTGAGACAAACAATCTTAAATCTGCTAGATACAACTTGTTAATCACTTTTGGTAAAAACCTATATCCCAACGATACCGTTTTCAAGCGTAAAAAAGAACCGTCCTCTACCACTCTAGTTGAATGGAATCCCATGGGCCCTTGTCCCCAAGTCCTAAACAGTTTATTATTTTGGTTTTCGGGAGTCCATCTATCAACATACGTTGCGTATTGGTTCAAATCTGTCACACCGAGTCCATTTCCCTCAAGCACTAACCTGTTCGCATTGTATATCTTATTACCATACACCCATTGAAGAAAAACGCTTAAATCAAAATTCTTATAGGTAAAGTTATTGGTAAATCCTCCGATGTGCTTAGGCTGTGGGTTACCTATAACGGTCCTATCCATATCGTTGACGTAACCGTCTCCATTTAAATCAGCGTACTTAATGTCACCAGGCTTAATAAATGATTTATCATTCCCATAGTAGGGCACACCTGCTTTAAGGACATACTGATCAGTAGCCACTTCATCAAAATCGGCATATTGATAATTCCCTAACCATTCGTATCCGAAGAACTGTCCTGCAGGTTCTCCTATTTTAGAAATAAACAAATGTTCATTATAATTGGCATTAAAGAGAATGTTGTTGGTCATTCTTTCTTGATTTCTCGCTAACGCTAATATCTTATTTCGGTTAAAACTAATGTTAAAATTTGAATTCCATGAAAAATCTCCTACTTTATAGTTAGCAGTAGTTAGACTTATTTCAAGCCCTTTATTTTCTAGCTCTCCAATATTCTGGTAAACGCTCTGATAGCCTAAAATCAAAGGGAGATCGGCACGCAAAATAAGGTCTCTTGTCGTTTTTTTATACAAATCAACAGTAAGCTCTATCTTATTGTTAAAAAGCCCCAAATCATAGCCCAAGTCTATCTGTTCTGACTTCTCCCACTTAAGCCCATCATTACCTAATTCGTTGGGAACTATCCCTTTGGATGGTATTCCATTTCCAAATGAATAAGCAGCATACATAGGCAACGAGTAACTAGGCAAATAACCAAATTCACTTACTCTATTATTCCCTGTCAATCCGACACTTGCTCTCAGTTTAGAGTTAGAAATAAAAGAAACGTTCTTTAAAAAGCTTTCTTCTTTAATGTTCCAAGAAACTGCTGCTGAGGGAAAATAAGCCCATCTATTTTGAGGAGCAAATTTTGATGTCCCATCTGCTCTAAATGTTGCCGTAAAATAATATTTGGATAGATAACTGTAATTTAACCGTCCAAAGAAAGAGGCCATTGTAAAATCTGACCTTGCCGACTTACTATCGTATTCCGTGCCCTCTTCTATTCCTGACATGCCCAGTTCTTCGTTGGGGATGTCTTGGACCAGGATCCCGTAAAGATTACTTTTTGTTTTTTGGGAAGAAAAGCCTACCAACGCGTCCACCTTGTGCTTCTTAATAAATAGCTTATTGTAGTTTAATGTATTTTCATTAGACCACACGTCTGTTTCCATATTCGTCAAGTCTGCCTGTACTCCCCTGTTATTTTGAGGAATAGGAAGCCCACGAGGAGTCTTAGAGTTATAAAAATTTTCGTATAACCGTGTTGTTTTCGCTGTGTTTACCGTAGTCTTAAAGAAGAGGCTTCTATTAAATGTATAAGTCAGGTGGGCATTTATAGAGTTAGCATTTATGGTAGCATGTTGATAAGAATTTTTTGCCAACGCTACAGGATTTACCCTCCGCGTATTGGGATCATCCGGATTAGAAACATCATCAACATCATCCAATGTTAAATCCAAGTCATCCCTACCTGACACGGGCCTATATCCCCAGGCACTGTAAAACAAATAATTGGATGGCGAAGAAGGAAAATCAGTCGTTGGCAAAGCCGTCTGAACACCATAGTTTTTAGTATTACTAAAATTAGTAGTTACTCCAAATTTGATTTTACTACTTAAAGAATGGTTCAATGCGAGCCGAGCTTGCTTTCTTTCAGTTCCTGTATTTATCACAATACCATCTTGTGTATTCAACGAACCCGATAGTGCAAATTGGGTCTTTACATCCCCACCTCTAGCAGCAATATTGAGGGAATTAAAAAAACCTTCACGAAATACTTTATCTTGCCAATCTGCGGCTGGCGCACCTTTATAAGAATCCAGAGTTTTGCCATTCTGGAAATATCTAAATTTCGCCACTTCTGGGCGAAGTTCATCTTGATACTTCACAAACTCATAAGCGTCCATAACGTCGACAGTTTTTCTGATTTGCTGAAATCCTGTATTGGTATTAACCGTAACAACAGTCTTTCCTGCTTTACCCTTCTTTGTTTCAATTACTATAACACCATTTGCAGCCCTCGCCCCGTAAATCGCTGTTGCAGAAGCATCTTTTAACACGGATATAGACTCTATATCATCATTATTAATACTTGAAGAATGAAAGTCCTCTAACGGGAATCCATCTATCACATAGAGTGGCGAAGGATCTTGAGTTAAAGAACCTGGTCCTCTAATAATTACATTAGGCAATTCTCCTGGCTGACCATCTCCTGTCTTTATCTGGACACCGGCCACCCGCCCTGCCATTGCATCCATAAAATTAATGGTTGGGGCTAAAGTCAGTTCTTCAACCTTTACGGTTCCAACGGAACCTGTCAAATCTTTCTTGGTTTGCGTGCCATAACCTATAACCACGGTCTCGTCTAATTGATTTATCTGGTCTTTGAGTATTATATTTATAGTTTTTCGGCCTGAAACAGATACTTCTTCTTTCTGAAACCCCAGGAAACTAAATACAATAACAGAATTACCATTATCTACCGCGAGTGAGAACTTCCCCTTTTCATCACTTACCGTTGTCTTATTTGTGTTTTTTTGAACTACACTCACGCCTCTTAAGGGGCTCCCTCTTTGGTCCAATATAGTACCACTAATCGTGAATAGCTGCACAACATCTAGTGAGGTGTTACTTTTATTTGCTTTGACAACTACCGTCTTTCCTTGTATGAGGTAATAAAGATTCTGTCCTTCGAGAGCCTTATCTAATGCTTTTGAGATATTCTCCTTTTTTAAATTCAAAGTGATTGGTTTGGCAGATTTCAAAATTTCCGAACTGACCATGAAATTATATTTCGTCTGTTTCTGAATTTCGGTTATCACTTCCTTCAAGGAGGCACTAGTTACTTTTAAATCTACCGTTTGACTATAGCCTTCAGCATTTACTTGGAAAATGGCGAATAAAAGAAAAACACACATTAACTTCATTCTTAACATTATTATTTTCAGACAAAAGGGATTTCTCCTCAAGCCGAAAGTCTTGTGAATTTTGTACATTTGACATGATTTAATTTTTATAATAGGAATTTAGATTATCATTTTACTGTACCAGGTGTTAGCAGCATCTGGTACAAAATGAACTTTTGTTTATACGTTATTTATAAGATGTTACGATTACCCTCCTTTCTTTTCCAGACATTTTATCTGTTACAATTTCAAATTTAGCTTTACCTGTTAGTTGTATACTTTTTAATATTTCCTCCAATGGAACTGTCCGTTCAAGTCTGCCATAATACAGATAGTCAGAAGACGCTTTTCCTATGTATTGAATTTCAACCCCGTACCATTGGGCTACTTTTTCTAGAATTGATTCCAGATTCTCATCGTCAAACATAAACAACCCATTTTTCCAATCGGTAATGGATTCAACGTTTGCTTTTCTTAATGCAATAGTTCCCGCACCACTATCAACTCCCATTTGACCAGGCTTTAATATCACTTGCGACCGCTCCCCTTTTAACCTAACAGAACCTTCCAACAATGTCGTACGGGTCACCTCTTTATGGTAAGCATTAATATTAAATATCGTTCCTAACACCTCTACTTCACTTTTGTTGACAATGACTTTAAACGGTTTTGTCTCATTTTTTTCAACCTCAAAATAAGCCTCTCCATATAACTCTACTTTTCTTTCGAATGATGCAAACACCACAGGATACCGAAGTGTGGACCCCGCATTCAGCCAAACAGTACTACCATCGGACAGCGCTACTTTATAACTCATCCCTTTAGGCACCGACAGCGTATTATATTTAATCCCATTATCTCTACCTGACATTTCCGCATACACCAGCTCGTTGCCTTCTGGTTTACTAATCACTCCCCCTGTCTCGTTATATACTAAATCTATAGAAGAGTCTGTTAATGATATTTTTTTTCCATCATCCAATGTAAGCACAGGCATGTTACTCGGTGGTTCTGTTGATTCTTTCTTTATGGCTATCGGTTTCAGTTCTATATCTTGGTTGGTGTTATATAAAAACACAGAAATGGAAGATATCACAACAAATACGGCACAAGCAGCAGCATATTTCTTCCAATTGAAACGAACTATCCTAGATTGCTTTATTTTCTGTTGAACCCTAGACAAGGCTTTTCTCTTGAACAACTCTTCATTACCCAATTTCGCTTCGTCCCAATAATACACTGTATCAATCGAAAAATCATCTTTGTAATTTTCTAGGATTTTGATTTCCTCAACAGTACATCTCCCGTCTACGTACTTTTCATATAGTAAAATGTATTCTTCTCTTGTCATAATATCAGGATAAACATTTGGAGTCAATATACCTTCTAAAGCGTATTACCAACCATCCGCCTTACTTAGAGTACCTAATTTGCCTAACCACACACACTATTTTATTTTTTTTATTTGTACATTTTTTGTGTACTTTAGACATCCTTTCTTTTACAGATATTGTTTTATGACCGACTTAGAATTATGGAAACTAATCAAATTGGATGATGAAAAAGCCTTTTCGCTTCTTTTTAACAGATATTCTTCTCGAATATATTCTAAGGCCTACTCTTACCTTAAAAGCTCAGAAACCAGTGAGCAAATAGCTCATGATATTTTTATAACGATTTGGAATAATAGAAAGACTCTAGAAATAAAATCTTTCAACAACTATATTACCGCAGCAGCTAGATATAGGGTATACAAACACATATCACTAAACAAAGTCATCCCTATTGATTATAAAGAAAACATAGAAGACTTCAATTCTTTTGAGAGTGCATCAAACTTGGGCTACAGCAACCTCACTTATAAAGACTTGGAAAAGGAAGTGGACGGCTACCTAGACAGTCTACCCAAACGGTGTAAAGAGATATTCTTGTTAAGTAGAAAGTATTTTTTATCAAATGACGAAATCGCAATGAAACTCGGTATTTCAAAAAGAACTGTTGAAAATCAAATCACCTTTGCACTTAAGCATTTGCGAATTTCATTGAAAGATATCTCAATATATTTGATTATCCTTGATGGAATCTACAGAATCCATCAAGGATAATCAAATTAGGCTTTATCAACAAGCCCATTGACCTTTATCAGACTGATATTCAGTCTCCGCATTAAAAAGCTGGTACTATCCAATACTTGCCCTTTTTACCCTCAAAATACAAAGTATTCTTACCACTATCTACCTGAAAATCTCCCAATTTATTCTTTCGATTTCCGAAATAGACGCTCCAGAGACCTTCTTTCAGTCCGGTCAAAACAATATGGTTCTGTTTGCCTTGTGGCGCTTCGATACTGAACTCGGTCTCAATAAAGTGCTCTAACCTATTCATACTAACGACATTATTTTCTGCTACAACCACATAGCTAACATCCGTCTTAAGATACTTCACTACCATTGGTTGCACGCCATCTTCTGCCACCTGAAAAACAGTAAGAAATTCGTCTTGTTTACTCTCTTTCTTGGGACTTAGCATGATTCGGTGACCTTTTGTTTCAGGCAGATTGGAAAGAGGGGGAGTAGTTTTATAGTCAAATGAATTGTTTGCTAAGTCTCCACTCAAAACCTGTATATCCCTATCGGCAGGAGAAGGAATAAGTGTCTTTATATGTATTTTCCCAACATCTCCCTCTTTGCTATTCGTAAGTATTAGGTTCTCTCGGCCTATTTCCGGTTTATTTAAAGCATTGACCTGCCAATATTTTTTAAAAGATGAATCTTTAGCACGTATCTTATCATTAAGGATTATCAATGCAGGAATATCTTTCCTATTCAGGTTTAGAAAACAAAAACTTCTGATGTATTTTTCTATCTTACTATTTCCATAAGCATTTGTAAGGTCTGCAGAAAAAAAACTATAATAAGGCGTTAACTTTTCAGGACCATAATTTGCGGACATAACCGTGCCATTGTCAAACCAAGGATCTTTTTTTGTCTCTTCTGGCGATTTTGGAAATCTTTGGTTAAACTTCGTTCCTCCATCATTAGCCTCGGCTCTCGGATATTTTTCCTCCGGATCTACGACCAGCATCATGCTATGAGCAATAGATCTCTTATTAAAGTTAAAATCATAAGGAGTCCCGTAAAATCTATAGACTCCCAAATCGCCAAATTGTAACCCTTTATAGTATAGCTGAATCGAACCAGCGTCACTATGTTGATGATTGCCAAAATGATATCCGCCGCCTTTTATTTCAGCAACCACATCGCTACTCTTGGCACTAATATTCCATCCAGTCCGCGCAATCATGGAACCTAAAACTGGACCGAAATCCTTAGTCAACGGCAATAAGCCTCTATTTTTTTCAGCTATTAGTTGTGGATCATTCAATAACAAAAAAAGCACCTGATTATCCGACATACCTCCTTGCCTTTCAAAATCAGCTTTGAGAACAGGGTCCTCTGCATAAGAAGATGCCAATAACGTAAATAATGGGGCTTTCCAATAGTAAGGAGCACCATTCGTAGATGCGCCGAACCCATCTCCATCTCTTAGCATTTCTCCGTCCGGTAATCTGGCATATAACCAATACTTACCCACATCTTTAATATTATCATCAAATACTGCCACCCCTGTCATCCGATAATAAAGCCAAGCAGCATGTAAATCCCAAGTGAATCTATAAGAGCCATAATTCACCCCTTGATTGTGCCTTGGAGACTGATATTCAAACTTCCTCATTGGCACCAATTGTTCTAGGATAGAGTAGGATATGTATTTATAAGGTTCAGGGTTTTCATCATAAATAGCAATACTCATCGATAATAGGTCTCGACATACTTGAGCCTCATTTCCATGACCATTGACAACACTCTGCAAAAACGGAGGCCAACCAATTTCCATGTCATCAGAAAGTCTCAATAAATTTTCAACAAAAACAGTGCGTTCATCCTCTCTGATGATAGTATAACACCAATCATATACCAATGAGGAAACATATATCGCCCTACCAATCTCGCGGGTTATGTCTAACAGATTCCCGAACTCGACATGAGAAATATAATTCTTCATCATATCTACAGCCTCTCGTCCAACCTTTTTGTCTCCTGTCATCAGGAAATAGAATGCTTTTGCTTCTGCTGCTTTCTCTAGTTTTTCATCAAAAGGAATTTCTCCAGAAGCTACTCCCGCGAAATCATACGGTTTAATTGCGTCAGTTTTTACACGTTCCCATTTGAGCTTATTCTCTCCTTGTTCTAATCTAGCTTTCACTACAGGTAAAGAATTTGCATTAACCCATAGTCTAGGCCTGGATTGTGGAGGCAATACTTTTGGTACATACTGTTGCGCAAGTTCTGGTATTACAGGTGGCACATACGTCTTTAAACTTACACTTTCTAAAATAACACCTTCGGGCAACCACAGCTTAAGACTCTTGCTCTCTTCGCCTACATTGAATTTACCAGACGCTTGTCTTGATGGTTGCTTATTTAGTTCCCAAGGAGCAAATACCACTCTTTTAGTTATGTTTTGATTTTCAAACTGCAGTATTATAAATAGGGACTCAAATTTGGTTTTTGCCTCGGCCAATATTTGATCTCCAATTCTATTACTATATGCCTGTGTTGTTACGACATAACGCCCAGGTTCAACACCACTTAGATCAATAGCTATATCCGCGTCTCTATCAGAGTCTTTGACACGCCCATGCAAAGACACTCCCTTTTTACTGATTATTTTTTGATTCTCAACAATCTCTACATTTTTACTGTTCAGTTTCATTTGGTCAGTTCCAAACGTATATGTAACCTTGTTGGAAGCTCTTTGTTGACATTCTCCTCTCCACGATACTGCTAACAACAGGAACATGATAAAAAGTCTTTTCATAATTTCTATGTTCATAATTTTATTATTGTCTATCTTAACAATGGAGTACCTATTCTTCAAACTAACACACACAAAAAATAAAACTAAATCAAAAAGAAATTCTACAAACAATAAATGAGATGTTTGGTTTAGCTCAAAACCGGAGGTTTTCTAAAAGAAAAAAGCCTTCAACTACTAACAAGTTAAAGGCTTTTTTTTAGTGACCCCGCTGAGGCTCGAACTCAGGACCCACAGATTAAGAGTCTGTTGCTC
>JBEBQJ010000101.1:0-16808 GCA_040395455.1 Sphingobacterium yanglingense
CCAATGATGTCAAATAGGGATTTGTTGCTTGTCCTACCTGTGCATATCCTGCACGTAGCTTTCCAAAATTCAATACCGAAGAGTTCAAAAACTCAGAGAACACAAACGAACCACTCACCCCTGGGTATACGGAGTAGAGTTTTTTATCTGCTCCTGGTGTTGCCAATGTGGAGAACCAGTCCGAACGTAAACTCCCTGTTAGGTAGAAAACATCACGGTATGCATACTCCAATGTACCATACACGGATTGCATTTCTTCCTCAGAACTCACCTGCGATACCGCTTTGTTTTTTAGTCCAACAATCGAATATTTACCAGGGCCTAAGAACTCCGTACCCTGATTAATCATAAGGTCATTTTTTGTATTTCTATATGCAGCCCCTACATTAGGTGTCAAGGTCATATCATCGGTCAATGAGAAGGTCTTACCTACTAAAACATCCGCATTTAGGTCGTTAAACTTAGCCGATTGCAAAGCCATATTATACGGTGGCGGGTAAGCGATTCCTCCTGGGAATATACTCTCGAATTCATTGGTGTAGTAGTCATTACCAGCACGTCCCTGTACGAATAGACCATTATCAAAGGTGTATCTCGCCGACACAGAGCTTATTAGCCTATTTCTTTTGGTGTTATTCTGGATTTCGTAGGCTGCAAACCAAGGATTGGTGTCCCATTTGTTGCCCGTGTTGTACACAATTTCTTTCCCGTTCTCATCTTTATAGGGTTTTAGGTCACGAATATCTATACTGGTAGGTAAAAACATCGCGTTGAAATTGGCGCTACCAGCACCATCCGATAGCATAGGTCTGTTTTTGGCATTCTCTATGATGTAGTTTGCTCTCGCATCGATAGATAGCCTTTTTATAGGTTCAAATGTTGCCCCTAAATTAAAGGAGTGTCTGTTCAATCCAGAGTTAGGCACGATGGATTTATTGTTTACATCAGTTACCGAAAAACGTAAAGTACCACCATCAAAAGATTTATTAAAAGCGATATTATTTGTCCAAGTGTGTCCGTTTTTATAGAAATTCTTGAGGTTGTTTTTCTGTGCTATATATGGACGTTCTACACCATCAAACTGAATTACATTAGAACCATCTAGTTTACCGCCCCAGCTTGATGCTCCAGACTGGGCTGCGCCATCAGCAGTTACAGGTTTACTACCATTTCCTCCTTGACCATAGACATACTGCCAGTTGGTCGGGTCTATAATTTGTTCGGTTACATAGTTAGAACTGAATTCTACACCATTACCTTTGCCCGATTTAGTTGTAATTAGAATTACCCCTGCTTTTGCTCTAGAGCCGTATAGTGCCGATGCAGCAGCTCCTTTCAATACCGAGATACTCTCGATATCATCTGGGTTGATGTTACTAATGGCGTCCCCCATATCTGGAGCATTGTCCCACTGGGTCCCTTTGTTACCATTTGGATTCGTACTACCTGCCGATGCAACTCCCACGGCTTTATTTTCCATAGGCATGCCATTGATAACGTATAGTGGTTGGCTCGACTGTCCCAAACTAGAAATACCGCGGATGATTACGGAGCTGGACGCGCCAACGCCTCCTGCTGTTGATGAAACGTCCAAACCAGCAACTTTTCCCACAAGAGCGTTAACGATGTTGTTTTCCCGTGCTTTGGTTAGACTCTCTCCCTGTACTTGGGTGACCGAATAACCCAACGAGCGGCGTTCTTTTTTAACACCAAGTGCCGTTACCACTACTTCGCTCAACATTTGGTCGTCGCGTTCCAGTGCGATAGTCACTTCGCCACCCTTTTGAACTGTTGTTTCTTTGGTCAGGTATCCTGTAAAAGAAACAACCAAAGTAGTTCCTGAAGGTACATCCATCTCAAAGCGACCGTTCAAATCACTTGCTTTACCTATTGCGCTACCTTTTATACGTACAGTAGCTCCAGATAGCTTATTGCCATCTTGGTCGGTTACCTGTCCTTTTATACTTAAAGTCTGCTGCTCGGAGACAACGACCAAGCCTTCGCCCGAAACCGAGTACTGCAAACCATTTTTTCCAAATAAGCGTGGCAACAAGTCCACGACTTTCGTATCATCTACTTTTAGGGAAAGCTCCTTATTGAGGTTTGCATTGGTAGCGCTATAGACAAAGTAATAGTCACTATTTTCCTCAATCAATTTGAGAATCTTGCTCAACTTTGTCTTTTTGACATCCAAGGAGACTTTCTGTTGGGAATAGACATTTGCTGTTACGTTTGCAAATGCCAATACAATCATAATCAAGGTTAGTTTCATCCGGATAATGAATCTAGAGTGCACAAGATAATTCCAATGCACTTGCATAAAGCCATTTTTAATCATACTTTAGTGTTGGTTAAAGTTTATAATAGGCGGCGTATGGGTTCGAAGCTTACGCCTGCCGGTTAAATTAATCCGCTAAGGGATGGTTTTTACCATCCTTTTTTATTTCTCATAAATTATCACGTCTTTTCCATGTATCTCATAATTAAAGGGTTCTACTTTTTGTAAGGCTTTTAAAACTTGGTTAATATTTTCCTCTTTAAATGTTGCTGTAAATCGATATTTCCCTATTGCAGGGCCTTTTAAGGTGATATTGATATCATACCAGCGCTCTAGTATAGATTTCAACTCGTTAAAATCCTGGTCGACCATAGCCAGTCTGTTTTCTTTCCAGGCGATATCCGCTACTTCATCTTTCTCATCATTGGGTACATCCTGTATCGCTATTTCCTTGACATTCGCCTTCATCTTTGCAGCCTTTTTGGCGTTTACATCGACGGTAGAAATCAGTTCATTTTTATAGATAGTCACCTTTTGGTTAGGTTTGATGACGATAGAGTTTTCATTTTTGCCTTTGCTTTTTAGCTCGATTAGTCCCTCTATTAGCAATGCCTCCGCAGCTAATTCATCTGGATAGGCCTTTACGTTGAATGAGGTACCCAACACACGGATATCAAATTCATTGGTGTGCAGTATAAAAGGTTTATCTGTATCCTTCTTTACATCTAGGTAAGCCTCCCCTTCCAATGAAACCTGACGGGTCGACTTGCCAAAGCCAGCATCCACTTTAAGGCTACTTTCCGAGTTTAGGGTCACCACCGTTCCGTCATCCAGAGTAAAGGTTTTGCGCTCCCCTTTTACCGTGTTGTACACCTGTTGTGCTACCGACATCTCTACGTCAAAGATATCGGTACCCTTATTTTTGAGGTATCCCAAATATACGAAGCCAAAGACAGCCAGTGCTGCAGCGATACTGATGTAGACCGTTGTGTTTTTGTTGCGGTTGTTGGTTGTGTTATGTTTTTGGTTATGGATAGTATCCCGTAGACGCTCTGTTTGTTGGCGTACGGGTATTTTGTTACCAGCAAGTATCTTGAACAGTCGCTGTGCGCGGTTTATAACCTCAGCCTGTTCAGGGTGTTCTTGTATATAGCGTTCCCAATACTGTATACATTGCTCATTTTCTTGCGAACAGTATTGCTGGAAAGTATCATCAATTAGAAAATCTTCTACTTCTTTGTAGTCTTTATGGCTCATTATTTAAGCGGTTTTATACTATAGTGCCTAAAAAGAGCTCGATTGCCTAAGAGAAAAATGAAATAATTTGTATTTGCCTGATTGGTAGTGTTTTAAAATTCTTTTAATTCTTTTCGAAGTGTCTTTAGTGCATCATAAAGCGTATTGTAGGCTGTCTTTACACTCATGTGTGTTAGTTCCGCAATCTTTTCGTAGCTATGTCCTTCAAAAAACTTGAGGTGTATCAGTTGTTTCTGCCTGAAAGTCAGATTCTCTAAGGCCTCTTTAAGGCGTAGTTTTACCAGCTCGTTGGTCTGTACACGTATTATAAACTCGTCATACGGCATTTCCGTCCAGTCCTCTTCCACTTTGAGGTGTTGTAGCGCAGTATTTATCTTATTTCGCTTTTCTAATAATCTATATATTTTTCTTTTTAGGAATGTCAATAAGTAGGAATTGACATTTTCAACACGCTCTAAGCTAAGTCTTTTTTCCCATATCGTTGTAAATACCTGGTCTAGGGCTTCACTGGTTACATCCACATCGCCACAAGTGCGTATTCCAAAGTTGACCAAATCGTTGTACAGCTCCGCGTATAGATTGAAGAAGGAGTCTTCATCCCCTGACCTGATTCTTTCCCATAACAGTCTATAGCGTAGTGGTCCCTTCATAGCAGTTAATTAGCCTTTTCGTCGAATTTGATATTGGTATGCTGTGCTAGCGAAGATTGCTATTTTTTTTTAGATATATTCAAAAAAAGTTAAATTAATGTAAAGCGGGGTATTTGTTAAATAGTGTTAAGGATTGCTTTTCATTGTACTATTCTAGCCATAGTATACGTTAATAGGGTATAATTTCATAATTAGGTTAATAATTGGTTTGGTAAAATCCTGAAGTTCCCCGCTTCAGGATTTTTTGTTTAAAAGTTTTTCCCCTTAGCATCTTAGACTTACGTTTTAAGCCCTTTACAAGCCTTTGCGCAGCCTTCCTTTCTTTTATCTTTGCCGCATGAAGAAAGCGTTCTTGGTTAGTTTATTCTTACTTTTTGTTTTTACAGCGGTTGCGCAAAAGTATATTGAGGGGCGGGTGATACGCGTGGTAGATGGCGACACATTCACCATCGTGGACAAATACAAAAAGAAGACGAAAGTTCGGTTCTTCGGTATCGATTGCCCCGAGATGGGGCAGCATTACGGCCAGACCGCAAAAAACTATACGTCGTCCCATACCCTTGATAAAGTCCTAAGAATAGAGGTCAAAAGCAAAGACCGTTACGGCCGTGTAGTTGGTATAGTATGGTTGGATAAACGTACCGATTTCAATCTCATGCTGCTAAAGGCAGGTCTTGCCTGGGACTACCCCTTATACAGCAAGAGCACATCCTATATGGAAGCAGAGCTGCTTGCTAGAAAGCAAAAACGCAATATCTGGTCTCAGAAATCGCCCGTAGCCCCTTGGGATTATAGAAAAGAAAAGAATAAGAAAAATGTTAAAAAGACCTAAAAATCAATAAGATAATTTGTTTAATAGAAAGTTATATTATATATTAGGGTTACTAATGTTTGATTTTTAGCAAGATATTATGAAATCTCCATTACAGCGATTGACAGTTTACCCTTCCGACCTCCAAAAGATTACAGGTCGTAGTGAGCGTACTTGCCAACGTATTATAAACAAGATTAAAGATATGTTTGGATTAGGAAAGCAACAGCTCGTTACCGTACATCAGGCTTCTGAGTACCTTGGTATACCTATGTCCGATATGTACAACTTCCTTCGGTAGGCCCTTTTTCCTACTCCTCTTTCTAAAGCCTTATCTCTCCCCTATTAGCGATTTCTTTTTTCTTTTCTGAGCCTGCTCTCGTGGTCTTTTTTGGTAAAACGACAAAAGCGACAGATGCGCCAAATCTGTCAAGTCCGACAATCCCGTCAAAACCGACAAGCTGTTCTACAATGTGTTATACCTTTAACTTGTCAATCGGGAAATGGTACCAACCGCTGACAGGAAACAATTATTTTATTTATTAATTTTTAAAGAAAAAAGAAATGGCAATTAAATTCAATGTTCATGAGATTGGGAATCCAAGTGACCCAACAGCACCCAAAAAGTTTTACGCGAGACCAGTGCATACTGGCGAAATTAGTCTAGAAGACCTTGCAGCAGATATCTCTCATGCTTCTTCTATTACCGAATCGGACGTATATGCTGTATTACAGAGTTTGATACGGGAGATTCCACGCAACATCTCGAGGGGCTATATTGTCCGTCTTGGTAACATGGGGTCTTTCCGTGTCAGCACGAGAAGCACAGGCAGTGATTTGGCCGAAGAGGTGAACTCTTCCAATATCCTTAGTCCAAAGCTACTTTTTCATCCGGGCAGGCAGATAAAAAATGCCATGAACACCTTGGTGTTTAAGAAGAATGGCTCTTAGCTATTCGGGCTAGCTAACGATTCAAAACGGGATACCTCTAGGAGGTATCCCTTTTTTTTGCCCTTAAAACACCTAAAAATGGCCGTGGCCAAATAAAAAAACGCTTAGGCGTCTTTCTAGAACGGCCTAGGCAACTTTGTAAAGTTGCCTAAGCCGTTTTTTATAACCTATGTAAGCGTTTTTTAGCTTCTTTTCTAATAAAAATAGAGTTTATTAATGCATTGATATACAGGTTGTTACTTCCCTATACAAAACTTAGAAAAAATGTTTTCCAGCAAGTCATCCGTAGTTACCGTACCTGTTATTTCGCCCAGATGGTGCAAAGATTGGCGAATATCCATTGCCAAAAAGTCGGATGTTACGGGGTTATCAATACCGTATAGAACCCGCTCTAACGCGGATTGCGTAAGCTGTAGCGCCTCTACGTGTCTGATATTCGTAACCATTACATCATCCGTATTGATATTCGAAAGGTTGACCTGATTCAACAATTCATCCTTAAGTTCGTCGATACCGATTTGTTTTTTAGCCGATATGTACAGTGGGTTCAGTACATTATATTCTGCCCTATCCTCTTCTGCCAACAAATCACTCTTATTGATTATCGTTACAAAAGGGATATTCAAATCCTTCACTTCATTTATCTGCTCTTGGACCACAGCTATCTTATCCTGGGTTGGGTCAAACAAGTAGATGATTAGTCTAGCCTGTTTCATCTTCTCCCGCGTGCGTTCTACCCCTTTGGCTTCGATTACGTCTTCCGTGTCGCGTAGCCCCGCGGTATCGATAAAGCGGAAAGTGACCCCATGAATGTTGATTTCATCCTCAATGGTATCTCGCGTTGTTCCTGCGATATCCGATACGATAGCACGCTCTTCATTCAGTAGAGCGTTCAAGAGCGTCGATTTTCCAACGTTAGGTTTACCCGCAATGACTACAGGTACCCCATTTTTAAGTACATTGCCCTGTTCGAAAGACTGTATAAGCTTTCCGATGACAGTATATATCTTTTGTATAAGCGATTTCAATTGGTCGCGATTCGCAAATTCGACATCCTCCTCCCCAAAATCAAGTTCCAGCTCAATCAATGAGGCAAAGTGCACCAAATCCTCGCGCAACTGTTTCAATTGGGTAGAAAAGCCACCACGCATCTGCTGCATGGCTACTTGGTGCGATGCGGCCGAATTGGACGCGATAAGGTCGGCCACGGCCTCTGCCTGTGACAGGTCCAGCCCACCATTAAGAAAAGCGCGCAGCGTAAACTCGCCCGCACGAGCGGCTCTAGCACCTTTCTTTATCAGCAAGCTGATAATGCGCTCGATAATGTATTTGGAGTTGTGCGTCGATATTTCTACCGAGTTTTCTTTCGTGTACGAGTTTGGCGCTACAAATAGCGATACCAATACCTCGTCCAGGATTTCACCCTCCTCACGTATGGTGCCAAAATGTATAGTGTGCGAGTCCTGAGCTGTCAGGTCCTTGCCTTTAAATACACCGTTGACGATGTTTATCGCTTCGTTTCCCGATACACGGATTACCGCGATGGCGCCTTGTGCACCAGGAGATGTAGCCAGTGCTACGATAGTATCTTGAGAAATTAATCCGTTTGTAGACATGGGACAAACCTACATAAATTCGCCTTTACAAGCAATATAATTGCGTCGAAATATAAAGGCGAATTTGTAGCTTTCCTCATACTATAGGCCGCCCTCTTTATCATAAGTCCAGGTTGCCAGCCTATCCTGCAGTATTCGTGATATTTTGTTAAAGTAACGCTTCTGCTTATAGCCCATCACCCATTGTATACCTTGTATAGCATTAGTACAGAATATCTCATCTGCTTTTTTCATGATTTCCGGACTTATCTGCGCTTCGATGACCGGTATTCCTTCGGCCTCTGCTATATCCATCACCACGCGACGCATCACCCCAGCGATACAGCCCTGATTCAGCGCAGGAGTATACAGCGCTTTTTCAAAGTAAACAAAGATATTCGAGGACAGTGCTTCGCAAAGAAAGCCTTCCTGATTGAGGATGAGCACATCATCGTAATCAAACTTCTTTTTGTATAGCCCAGCGAGCACATATATCAGGGCATTATTCGATTTTAAATCCGATAGGTCGCCATAGGGCTTTTTATTATCGGTATACAAATCGATAATGAGTCCATTCTTCTTATCTCTTTGTGGTTCCTCCAAGCGTTGTACCTGAAAGATATAGCTTGGACGGTTACTATCTGGCGTATAGAGCCCCTCGCCTTCTCTAAATACAGAAAGGCGAACACGCACCCGCTGTCCCAGCATATTGTTCTTACGAATTAATTCGTCTGCGGCACCTTTGAAAAAATAAGTGTCAAATTTGCCCCATGACTCCAGCTCGAGCCGTTGCATGCTCTGTTGTAATCGTTCGATGTGAAAATCCAAAAAGCGGATTTCCCCGTCTTTGTAAAGCATGGTTTCAAAGATGCCATCGGCATAGCGGAATGCCCGGTTACTGGCTGTAAATATAGTATGGTCCTCCGGCACTAAGGTGCCATTGTAATTTATGTAATGTGTAGGCATAAAAATGCATTAAACCGTAATCGTCTGTTGTCCTCTATTGCTGTGTTTTTTCAACAGCATACCCTCGCCACTTTTCCAGTGCTAAACGAAAATCCTCTGGCAAAGGCACTTCAAAATTCATCATCTGTTTTGTCTTCGGATGTAAAAAACCTAGTGAACGCGCATGAAGTGCCTGTCTAGGTATAATCTGAAAACAATTGTCTACAAACTGTTTGTATTTTGAAAACGCAGTACCCTTTAGTATTCGGTCTCCTCCATAGCTGGCATCATTGAAGATAGGGTGCCCTATCGATTTCATATGCGTACGGATTTGATGTGTGCGTCCAGTCTCCAGTTGGCATTCAATCAATGTCACAAAGCCCAATCGCTCTTTTACCTTATAGTGCGTTACCGACCATTTCCCTTTTTCAGGGTCGTCATACATATTCATTATTCGACGGTCCTTCAGGTCGCGTCCGATATAACCAGACACTGTTCCATCTTCCGGGATATCGCCCCATACGAGAGCCACATAGCGGCGCTCGATACTATGTTCAAAGAATTGTTTGGCCAGATAAGTCATCGCCCATTCATTCTTGGCGATAACCAATAGTCCGGAGGTATCTTTATCAATACGATGTACCAGTCCAGGGCGCCCTGTATTGCCAGGCAATGTAGGGAGCTGATTCAAGTGAAAGGTCAGCGCATTCACTAGCGTACCTGTATAGTTGTTGAATCCGGGGTGTACCACCATACCGGGCTCTTTATTGACCATAAGGAGGTCGTCATCCTCATACGTAATGATAAGCGGAATATCTTCAGGATAAACCTCAGTATCACGCGGAGGGTCTGGTAAGACCATGGTAATGACATCGAGTGGTTTTACCTTGTAACTGGCTTTGACAACTTTATCGTTTACAAAGACCGACCCCGCATCGATAGCATTCTGTATACGGTTGCGAGAGGTATTCTCTACTCTGTTCATTAAAAACTTGTCAATACGAAGCAAGGCCTGCCCTTTATCGGCAACTATCCGTATATGTTCATACAATTCCTGCTCGTCTTGTTCCTGTATATCTAAGTCTTCGTTCATACCACAAAAGTAAGTGAAATACACCAAAAAGTACTAACTTTGACGTACTCTTACTTCAATATACTGAATATTAACAACGTCTTTTTTATCTATGCTTCTCTTTAGTCCTGAACAACAGCTTTCGCACCCCTTATATCAGCAAAAATCGGTTCAAGTCTATATAAAACGTGATGACATGATACATCCTTTTATATCAGGAAACAAATGGCGTAAGCTGAAGTATAATCTATTAAAAGCAAGAGAATTAAATAAAAGCACATTAATTACTTTTGGAGGTGCTTGGTCCAACCATATATTGGCGGTGGCTTGCGCTGCTGCGTCTGGTGGTTTTCAGTCTAGGGCATTCATACGGGGCGAAGAAATATCCAATCCCGTGCTGGACATGTGCCGCTTGTTTGGGATGCAGTTGGTATTCGTATCGCGGGAAGACTATAAAGACAAAGCCCTTCTATTTGAATCGCTGGAAGATAAGGACAATTGCTTTATGATTGACGAGGGCGGTGCAGGTATAGAAGGAGCCTTAGGCTGCGCCGAGTTGGTCGCAGAGCTCGAGCACGACTACCAGCATATCTTTGTTGCTGCGGGTACCGGAACGACCGCGGCAGGTATTGCAATGGGCATACAGCAGTCCAAACTGAGCAGTATGTTGCATGTTGTACCCGTACTGAAAGGCGGAGGTTTTATCGGCGACGAGATGCAGCATTTGGGGGTTAGCCTACAGCAGAGCAAGCTCCATCTCGATTATCACTTTGGAGGATACGCCAAGGTCAAGCCCGAGCTGATAGCTTTTGTGCAGGCCTTTATACGACAAAGCGGTATCATGATAGAACCTACCTATACGGGCAAAGCCTTGTATGCCTTGCATGATTTGCTCGAAAAGGATGCTTTTGAAAAAGGAAGCCGGATATTATTTGTCCATACTGGAGGACTGACCGGCTTATTAGGACAACTTAAGCATTTTGTAGCCTAAACAGTCTGCTCCCCTAGCCACAAAGACATTAGGAGCAGCTATATCGCGTTTTAAGCCAGTACATCCCTAATATCGACATTCTTATCAAACATCGCCTTCGCAAAAGGACACAGCGGAATCACTTTGAGGTTATTCTCGCGTGCGTGCTCCACCACTTTCTTTAAAAGAATCTTACCGATGCTCTTTCCTTTTTGTTCGGGGTCTACTTCGGTATGGTCGATAATTATCTTATCTGTACCTGCTACCGAATAACTCATTTCCCCTATTTTCTTGTTCTCTTCGTAAGCGGCAAAAGCGCCTTTGCTTCCTGTTTCTTCTTTCTTAATTAACATAATATTTTTTATTAAAGATGTTTTGATACAATTTATAATGATTCCTATCTCCGTAATATACTTAAAAAGGAGAACAAATATTTTTGTAAAACGTTTTTTTCGACAAAAACCAAAACTTATCTCTATTTTCGTAAGGCTAATATTGAAAAAGAAACCGCATGAAGAACCTATTCGTCCTTTTATTTTTATCACTCTCGATAGTACAGATTTATGGACAGGAGGTAGAGCAGCAATATCTTCGTGATAGTGTTTTTGTAAAAAGGATAAAGGGCTACCAAATCTCTCCAGACAGCCTATACGATGTGGTTAATCTCTTTCAGGATATCAATCCCTTTAAGAAGAGAAAGAAAGATGGTAGTCCCGAGAAGCGGTCGGGCATCTCCTATCTGCCCAATCTTAACTACAATCCCAGTATTGGTTTTCAGGTCGGTGTAAAGGCCGTGGGTGGACTGCATTTCGGAGAAAAGGAGAATACCAGTATGTCGGTCTTTGCAACTGCGCTAAATTATACCACACGGGGTATTATCTTTGGATACCTATTTCATGATGTATATACACGTGAGAACAAGTGGAACCTAAAGGGGAGCCTGCACGTGGCCAAGATGGTGGGGCTCGATTATGGTATGGGAATCGGACACCCATTGCCCAATCCAACCGAAGAGGAATCCGTCATCAGTAACCCTGACCGCGAGCGATTCGTTAATAAGTATACCATCTATGGATTCAATGAACGGATATACAAAAAACTGAGCCCTGGTCTTTTTGTGGGTGCTGGAGCTTACTTTGAATTAAAACGCAATGTCAGTACACTGACTGATATCGACCCCTCTCCCAATGAGATATATAGCAAGTGGAATGGATTTGACCCCGTACGCAATAATAACAATGGGTTGATGTTTAATCTGCAATATATGACGCGCGACAATCCCAATAGCGCGTACAAAGGTATTTATTCGGATGTCGTACTGCGGGCCAATCAAACGTGGATGGGAAGCTCGCAGAATGCGGTACAGCTTCTGACCGACTTTCGCAAGTACTTTCAGCTTTTTCCAGATAGCGGCAGGCCCAATCATGTATTGGCATTCTGGTATTATGGTTCGTACAGCCTAGGCGGTAAACTTGCTTATCTAGACTTGCCGGGTACAGGTAAGGACCCCTATGCCAAAAGCGGTAGAGGGTATACCAACGGCTATTTCAAAGGAAACTCGTACGCTTATGGTGAGGTCGAGTATCGCTTTCCAATACTGCGCAACCAGTTCCTGAGCGGTGTCGTCTTCGGAAATATGCAGACCGTAGATGACCAAATGGGTACGAAATTGTTCAAGCACTGGCAGCCATCCGGTGGCGCAGGTTTGCGGATTCTCTTCAATAAAATGACGCGGACCAATTTGTGTGTTGATTATGCCATAGGCAAATTTGGTCAAAAAGGACTGTTTTTGGGATTGAACGAAGCTTTTTAAAGAAAAAAGAATATCTTTAAGGTTAGATGAGCTATTTAACCACCAACCTAACCCTTTTACTGGCTTTATGGGGTACTGTTGCCTCCGCACAGACGGCTAAAGACAGTACCAATGTCGCGTTACAGCCTATAGACGTTAAAGTATATTTTGCAAAACAGTCCTCTTTGGGTGTCACTTCGGCCACGCATACCCTATCGGCAGATGTTATCACCCGACAAACGCCCACCTCTTTAGTCTCTGCGGTGAATACTATACCGGGGATTCGTATGGAAGAGCGTTCGCCGGGTTCCTATCGTTTGGCTATGCGCGGTAGTTTAATACGGTCACCCTTCGGTATCCGTAATACCAAAGTATATGTCGATGAGTTTCCGCTGACCGATGCCGGAGGAAATACCTATCTCAACCTCTTGGCTCCTGTCGGTATCCAATCGCTACAGGTCGTCAAAGGTCCCGATGGCTCGCTGTTCGGCGCCAATTCTGGAGGGGTTGTTCAGATTACCCCCAAGGGATTTGAAAGCTTGGAAAACAAACGGGAAGTTGATTTTATGGCAGGTTCCTATGGTACCTTTCAACAGTCTTTGTCCATACAACAGCAGGTAAAGCCCAATTATCAGTTCTCTTTAGACCAGTCATTCTTACGTTCTGATGGCTATAGAGACCATTCTGCTTTAAATAAAAAGACGATTCAGACGGCACATCAGTGGCGCTACTCTCCTATAGCCGAATTACGAGCTTTTGTGTTATATACCGATTTGGGCTATGAGACACCTGGTGGCCTCACACTGGCGCAGTATGAAGCCGACCCTAGGGCATCTCGTCCGGCCGGTGGACCAAACCCGAGTGCCAAAGCGCAGCAGGCGGCCATCTATAATAAGACAGGCTTTGGTGGTATCTCGCACCGTGTGCAGCTTGGTAGGTATCTATCGCATCAAGTATCTGTATTTGGTTCCTACACCGATTTTACCAACCCGTTTATAACAAATTACGAAGAGCGGATAGAGAAAAACTGGGGGCTTCGTACCTACCTGTCTTTTGAGAACCCCGAGGCCTCCCTCCCTTGGCAGATGCAATTGGGATTCGAGGGAATAAAAGGAAGCAGTGCTATCGACAACTACGATAATGACAAAGGAGTGTCAGGAGCTGTACAGGCTCAGGATGGGATGACTAATAGCCAGTGGAATGTATTCTACCGGGCGCAAATCGAGCTGATGAAGAACTGGAACCTTGAAGGTTCGTTGGGGCTCAATGGCAATCATATCGACTACACACGAAAATATCCAGTCGTGAGTCCTGCCGAAGGAAGTATTCCTTTTGACAAGCAGTGGATGCCCCGTATAGCGAGTTCGTATATGCTAAATCAAACCATGTCTTGGCGGGCATCGATAGCCAAAGGGTATTCTACCCCTACTTTGGCAGAAGTCCGTGCTTCAGACAATACGATAAATACCGAGTTGCAGGCCGAATCTGGAACCAACTACGAGCTGGGCTATAAAATCAGGACCAAGAATAATAACCTGATTGTGGATATTGCAGCATATACCTACCGTATGGAAAATGGTATCGTACGTAGCCTGAATGAAGCCGGTGCAGAGTCTTACCAGAATGCTGGCGAGATGAAGCAGAAGGGACTAGAGCTGTCATTGTGGGGCGCAATCCCAGTATCCAAAGAGTCGCTTGTGCTCCGTGGGCTGAGCATGCATTCGGCGGTAAGTTACAATGACTACCATTTCGGAAAATACAAAGTCGCAGACAAGGATTATTCAGGCAATAGGATGACCGCCGTGCCGCAGTGGGTATGGACCAATAGCATTAAGATAGATTTTCCTTATCAGCTTGATTTAAACCTATACCACAACTTTACCTCTTCTATGCCTTTGGACGATGCCAATAGTATCTCTACAAAGAAATACCATTTGGTACAAGGGAAGCTAAGTTATACTACACCGCGCATATATGGTGTTTTGATACAGCTTTATGCCGGTGTCGACAATGCGCTGAATCAACGGTATAGCCTAGGCAATGATATCAATGCCTTTGGTGGCCGCTACTTTAATGCGGCAGCCACGCGTAATTTTTATGGCGGGCTTAAGTTGACTTTTTAACGGCAGATTCCCGCGTTATCTTAAATAACTTCCAAAGTTTGTCGCTGAAGAGTACAATCAGGATAACATAGATTAGCTGGGAGAAGAAGGATATTTTGTCTAAGGCTGCTTCGGGCAAACCGTAGGACGACAGCAACAGTCCCAGAACATAGTTGAGAAGCATGCCGAAGACGGTGCCTATCAAGAAGAAAAGTAGTGCCATCTTCTTGCTTTGGTGCATTTGCGCTTTTGCTTTTTCAAAATCGACAATCTGCTGCATCATACGGCTTTCGAAATCGGCAAAAGGAAGTTCCAGTTTGCTATTCTTGAGTATGTCGTATAGTTTATCGTTATGTTCCATAGTATGCTTCTTTCATTAATCTACGGAGCGTACCGTAGAGGTGTTTGCGTGCTCTAAATAGGATTACTTTTGCATTGGAGTCGGTCCATCCTGTTATGTCGCACAATTCTTGAATCGATAGCTCTTCGAGGTAGTAAAGACGCAATGCCAGCGCCTCATTGGCCGGAATCATCAATAGCGCTTCCTGTATGAGCTGTTCCTGTTCTTTCTTCAACAGTTTGTCAAAGGCATTTTCATCCCAGGCTACATCATGCTCTTCGGCGCTAAATTCTACAGGCTCTGGTTTCAGCCTACGCGCGGTGCTGAATGCACAGTTTACCACAATGCGATAGAACCAGGTGCTGAATTTAGATTGTCTTTTGAAGGCAGCCAACGACTGGTAGCAACGCATGAAGGCATCCTGAACGACCTCTTCGGCCAGATGCTCCTGCTTGACAATAGAATGTGCAACAGAATAGGCCATATGCTTATAAGTCGTCAGAAAATACTTAAAAGCATATGGGTCTCCCGCTAGTACCTTATCAATGTAGACTTGGTCCATTCTTAGTTATTGGTTTCTTGCTTTTTATCCAGTTTGTTGGCAATAATCATAGAGATACCTGTACATACGGTAATGATTCCCATCGGGATGGCATCCTGGGACTGAAAGTAACCTAATTCCTTGAATATTCCTACGATAAGGATACCCACACCTATTCCAAGTACGACAATCCCTGGCTTCTGCCAATCGTAAGGTTCTCTTTTGACCGGCGTTGCAGGAGAATTTGCTACGCGAATCGCTCTGAACTTCATAATAAAATAGATGGATAATGTAATAGCTGTAAATAGTCCTATAAACATTATGGATAGCATTTGTTCTTTTCCCATGTTTTTGTTTTTTTAATGTTCTTTCCCCATTAGTCGCAGCCACGAAAGAATTGGTTACAACTTTCTGAAAAAACTTTTTTATCCCCCTTCTGTTCTAATCCAAAGATTTAAATCTGAAGCCTATGTCTATACAAGTTAATTATCATATTCACACGTTAGATAGCCCTTTCTGGTCGTTTGCATTGCACGACGGACATCAGATTGACAACGAACTACTGCCCTATCTATTGCTATCAGAAAAACAACGTCTGCGCGAAGAAGACCCCTATACAGCACTCATCGCCGAGCTACCCGTCAATCAGTTTGTCGTCGGTACCTCTAGGTTTCAGTTGGATATAAATCGGTCTATCGACCAGTCGGTATACCTCCGTCCCGAACAGGCTTGGGGGCTAGAGGTCTGGAGGGCAAATTTTCCTACTACATTATTAGAGCAGCTCTACAAGAAGCACCAGTACATCTATCAGATTATAGCGCAACATATCCAATCGACCATTCAAAAATACGGGTTCTTTGTGGTATTGGATATACACAGCTATAATGCCCGACGGGACGCTCCTAGCGTTATAGTGGATGAAGTAGCCAATCCGCAAATCAATCTTGGAACTTTTTACAACAATCCCAAATGGCGCGAACTGACCGATTGCTTTGTAAATGCAGTTAAAGAACAGACGCTGTATGGAGCGCCTATAGATATTCGGGAGAATATCCGATTCAAAGGCGGATACCTAACGCAGTTCCTTAATCAGCAGTTTGGCGATAAAGGCTGCGTCTTTTCCTTAGAGTTTCGCAAGGACTTTATGGACGAATGGACGGGCGAACCCAATGTGAAGCGAATAGCAGCCTGTAAACAGTTGCTTATAAATACAGTACAGACCCTAAAAGAGTATTTTGCTTATGAGGGATGAGAAAAGACTTAACTATATTCTAGAGGCCATCAAAGCCAAAGAACCTTTTCATGTTCAGGTGCCGAATGTTGGCAAACTGGTATTCAATAAGATTGTACCCTGCGTATTTATCTATAGGACGAGTATAGCGGGCAAGGATAATATGTTATCCAATTTGGCCAAATCACAACTGGCTAGTATTATTATTCAACAGGATGATGCAGCAATACCTGATTTGTTACAGAAGATTGCATTGTGCATACAAGAGCAATT
>JBEBQJ010000102.1:0-16773 GCA_040395455.1 Sphingobacterium yanglingense
AATTAATGTGTCCTGAATGTGTTTTTCGAAGCTATCTGCATGGTCTGTAACCACCGCTACGCCGCCCTGAGCGTACTTTGTATTGGACTCGTCTTCATTAGACTTAGTGACTATCAATACTTTACCTAACTTAGCTGCTTTCAAAGCAAAACTCAACCCTGCTATACCCGAGCCTACTATTAAAAAGTCAACTTTTCTCTCCGACATAAAAAAAACTTAAATCTAGAACCTTTATACGTTAACAAATTAACAAAATATGTGGAAAACGTGTAAACAAATAGTGAATTAAATTGTAAAACTTTTTATTATTCCACAATCGCCTATAAATACACACATTCACGACCCAAAAATTCGACAAATATGAAGCACATATTAACAAATTGTAAACATAAATAAATTCACATCTGAATATGGAAAAAATAAAGCCTCTAAAATTACCTAATTGAAAATCAGCCTATATTCGATAAGATCCTGTGGATAACTTGTGGATAAAGCACCCTTATCCCAAAAATAAAATAAATTTTGAGTCACTTATCCCCATTTTCCACAGACTAATAAACAATAAGATTGATTTATATAAAATAGATTATTAATTATTGAAAAAAAGGAATGTGGATTTCGTTTGAATTTCTTTGTTTACTTTTGTGATGTTGATTTAGTTCCAATGATTGACAAATAAAGAAGAGAGATGAATATTACTTTTGAGAGAGACTTAGAAGCCAAAGGCTTTATCGATGTCGCTATTGATCCTAGTATTGATTTGATCGAAGAAATAAAACGGTTGAAGAAAGAAAAGAATGCTGTCATTTTAGCTCATTATTACCAAGAGTCTGAAATACAGGATCTAGCAGATTATATCGGAGACAGCTTAGGGCTGTCACAACAGGCTGCAAAAACAGATGCTGATGTGATTGTATTTGCAGGGGTTCACTTTATGGCAGAAACGGCTAAAATACTGTCGCCCAGTAAAAAAGTACTGCTTCCGGATTTGAAAGCTGGATGTTCGTTGTCGGATAGTTGTCCTCCTCATCTCTTTGCTAAATTTAAAGAGCAATATCCAGATCATCTGGTGATTACCTATGTGAATTGTACCGCCGAATTGAAGGCGCTTTCGGATATTGTATGTACATCAAGTAATGCGGTTCAGATTGTAGAGAGCTTGCCACGTGACCAGAAGATAATTTTTGGACCGGATAAAAATCTCGGAGACTATGTAAAGAAAAAAACAGGTAGGGATTTGGTATTATGGAATGGTGCATGTATGGTGCACGAGATTTTTTCTCAAGAAAAAATTGAAAGATTGCTAAACGAAAATCCTGGAGCCAAATTTATAGCACATCCGGAATGTGAGGAACATATACTAAGTCAAGCCGATTATATCGGTTCTACTTCGGGAATGTTAAAATTTACGATTGAAGATGCTAGTCAAACGTATATTGTAGCAACGGAATCGGGAATTTTACATCAGATGCAAAAGTCCAGTCCAAATAAGAAATTTATTCCAGCTCCTCCGAACAATGCTTGTGCGTGTAATGATTGTCCACATATGAAGCTCAATACATTGGAGAAATTGTACAATTGTCTCTATTATGAGCAACCTGAGATTGTTTTGCCGGAGAATGTTATCGCTAGAGCGCAAAAACCTATCGAACGAATGTTGGAAATATCAGCTCAATTGGGGCTGTAATAGATAAATATAAAATACGAGCAAGAAATATGTTTGACAATATAGACAAAACAAATATTAGTGAGTTGGGAGAATTTGGTTTAATCGAGCACCTTACACAAGCGGTGGAATTAACCGAGGCATCAACGGTCAAAGGAATTGGAGATGATGCAGCCGTATTAGATTTTGCGAATAAAAAAACGTTGATTTCCACAGATTTATTACTGGAAGGAATTCACTTTGACTTGCGTTATGTTCCCTTAAAACACTTGGGCTACAAAGCTGTGCAAGTCAATCTCAGTGATATTTATGCAATGAACGGTATAGCTTCACAAATTACGTTTTCAATAGGATTATCTTCGAAATTTCCCTTAGAGGCTGTGGAAGAAATCTATGAAGGTGCCTTAATAGCTTGCAAGAAATTTAATGTTGATTTGATTGGTGGGGATACCTCAGCTTCGGCTCAGGGGTTGGTCATTTCTGTAACTAGTATCGGCTATGCAGAGGAAAATGAAATTGCTTATCGATCAGGTGCGAAAGAGGGAGATTTGATATGCGTTTCGGGAGATTTGGGAGGCGCTTATGTAGGTCTGCAGCTGTTAGAACGCGAGAAGCAAATTTACCTGGAAAATCCTAATATTCAACCTGACCTAGAAGGAAAGGACTATATTATCGAGCGACAGTTGAAACCAGAAGCACGTAAAGATGTTATCCAGTTGTTAGAAGCGTTGCACGTGAAACCTCATGCTATGATTGATGTTTCGGATGGATTGGCTTCTGAAATATTGCATATTTGTAAAGCTTCTAATGTAGGGTGTAAACTGTATGAGGATAAAATCCCTATTGATCCAATGACTTATGAGACTGCTCGAGAATTTGGTTTGGATCCTACGGTATGTGCATTAAGTGGTGGTGAGGATTACGAACTTCTATTCACCGTTCCGCAGTCTGACTATGATAAGATTAAAGGACAGTTGGATATTTCCGTAATAGGATATATCACCGAGACAGCAGAAGGGTGTAATATGATATCTAAATCTGGACATGTGCATGAAATAAAGGCTCAGGGATGGAACGCTTTCAATAAATAGTCAAAAAAAGACCCTTTATATTGCGATATATATAGTATTGTTGTTTATTTTGTTGCTTAAATTGCTAATTTTACAATTATTATAGCCAAAATAAACAATATGACGAAAGCGTTATGGACTCCATCGTCCGATTATATCAATAAGTCTGGACTTTTCCACTATCAACAATTTTTAGAATCGGATAAAGGAATAAAATTTTCCTCCTATCATGAACTACATCAGTGGTCGATTGATAATTTAGAAGAATTTTGGTCTAGTCTGTTTTCCTACTTTCGCATATCTTATTCGGGTATGTATAAAAAAGGATTGTCTTGGGATAGCAGTGCTACTGATTTTATTGGAGCACAGTGGTTTGAAGGCCTAGAACTGAGTTATGCAGAACATATTTTCAAGCAAAAGACCACGGAAAGACCAGCGCTTAAATTTGCTAGCGAATCGATTGGTTATGAGGAGGTTTCCTGGAAGGAATTAAGTGAAATGGTCAGCCGAATTCAACAGTTTCTTGTGGAAAAAGGTGTGGAAAAAGGTGATCGTGTAGCAGCGGTATTGAATAATACGATAGAATCCATAGCTATATTCTTAGCAGTCAATTCTTTAGGGGCTATATGGTCCTGCTGTTCACCTGACTTTGGAGATGTAAGTATTTCTGAACGTTTTACTCAAATAAAACCCAAGGTATTATTCATAGAGACTTCTTACCAGTACAATGAAAGGATATTTTCTAAACTAGAAACATTGGAGCGGTTGAAGTCAGATCTAACTGATCTTTCGGCTATTGTACAGGTTTATGAAGACGATTGGAAGAAAATTATATTCGGTTATGTACCAAAGCAATTAACTTTTGTACGCGTTCCATTTGCTCATCCAATTTGGATATTGTATTCTTCTGGCACAACAGGAAAACCTAAGGCTATTACACACAGTACTGGTGGAAATCTTCTTGAGCATTTTAAAGCTTTAGTATTACATCAAAATGTGCGGGATGGAGAGAATTTTCTTTGGTATACGACAACGGGTTGGATGATGTGGAACTACGCGTTGTCATCTCTCTTATGTGGGGCTACTCTTTGCTTGTTTGATGGTATCATTAACCATAATAAACACCTTACCTTTTGGACATTTTTAAAAAGAGCGCAGGTCGATCACCTTGGAGCAGGAGCTGTTTATTTTACTTCATTAGAAGGGATAGAAATAGTAGATTATGCACCGAAGGTTATCGGTTCTACGGGGTCTCCTTTACCCATAGCTACTTTTGAAGATTTGCAACGTAAATTTCCGGATGTGCATATTGTTTCTTTGAGTGGAGGGACTGATGTTTGTTCAGCTTTTTTGTCGGGAAGTCCAACCCTACCAGTATATGCAGGTATGTTGCAGTGTCGAACATTAGGGGCTGATATCGTTGCGTTTAATGATGAAGGAGTAGCCGTATACGATGAGGTAGGTGAACTGGTAATCCGAAAGCCTATGCCTTCTATGCCGCTTTATTTTTGGAACGATATAGATAATATAAAATATCATGAAAGTTATTTCGATCGTTTTCCATCGGTATGGAGCCATGGTGATTGGATAAAAATAAATGATGAAGGAGTGGTAATCTATGGTAGGTCGGATGCTACACTAAATCGGGGTGGTGTACGTATAGGTACTGCAGAGATCTATAATGCAGTGAATAGCCTAACACCGATAAAGGATAGCTTGGTAATCTGTATAGATTACGAAAATGGGTCTTCGACGATGTTACTATTTGTACAGATGGAAGAAAAGATGGGGTTTGATGAGAAGTTAAGGGATATGATAAAGCGAACGTTGAGGGCACAATATAGTCCAAGACATGTACCTGATTCTATTTACCCTGTTTCTGATATACCTTATACATTGAGTGGCAAGAAGCTAGAGCTTCCTATCAAGAAAATATTTTCGGGTAAAGAGGTAAGTAAGGTTGTGTCGACTGATATAATGCGTAATCCAGAGTCTTTAGCTGAATATGTTGCTATCTATAATACTCATTAGGGCTGAAAACCAGCCCTAATGATTGTCTTTGATCAGGTCTGTATAACCCCTACATTGTATTTTGGTATATCTGGATTATTGTTTGCAGCTTCGATACCCATACTGATGATTTTTCTGGTCTCTTTGGGATCTATGACACCATCTACCCAAAGTCGAGCTGCTGCGTAATAAGGACTTAGTTGTTCACTATATTTTTGTTCTATCTCTGAAAGTAACTTATTTTTTTCGCTTTCGGACAGTTGTATTCCCTTTCCTTTTAAGGCAGCTTCTTGAATCTGTAGCAACGTTTTACCTGCTGAAGCACCACTCATGACAGCCATCTGGGCTGTAGGCCAGGCATATATCAATCTAGGATCATATGCCTTGCCACACATGGCGTAGTTTCCTGCACCATAGCTATTTCCTATTATGAACGTAAATTTTGGAACAACGGAATTGGCCATTGCATTGACCATTTTAGCTCCGTCCTTGATGATCCCCCCCTGCTCTGAACGGGAACCTACCATAAATCCTGTTACATCCTGAAAGAATATTAAAGGAATTTTCTGTTGGTTACAGTTCATGATGAATCTAGCGGATTTGTCTGCAGAATCGGAGTAGATGACACCCCCCATTTGCATTTCTTGTGTGCCCCCCGGTTTCTTTGCTTTGACGATTTCTCTTTGATTGGCAACTATGCCTACTGCCCACCCATCTATTCGGGCTAAGGCACAGATTATGGTCTTGCCATAATCTTTTTTATATTCTTCAAGTGAGCCTTTGTCTACTATAGAATCCAGTAACTGGAGCATATTATAAGGCTTGAGCCTATCTTCGGGAAGATTTTTATAGACGGCCTCAGCTGGTAACAGAGGTAATTGGGATGCTATTCTTGAAAAACCTGCTTTCGGGGTATCTCCGAACTTATCCACTATTTTTTTGATAGCGTCTAAACAACTTTCATCATCTGGATATTTATTGTCAGTTACACCTGATATCTCAGAGTGGGTGGTAGCCCCTCCTAAGCTTTCGTTGTCAATGACTTCGCCTATAGAGGACCTAACAAGATAAGAACCGGCCAGAAAAACAGAGCCTGTTCCCTCTACAATAAGTGCATAATCGGACATTATGGGTAAATAAGCCCCACCTGCCACACATGATCCCATAATGGCAGATATCTGTGGAATACCCATTGCTGAAATCTTTGCGTTGTTTCTGAAAATTCGACCAAAATGCTCTTTGTCTGGAAATATCTCATCTTGCATCGGAAGATATACACCCGCAGAATCTACTAAGTAAATGATAGGAAGGTGGTTTTCCATTGCAATTTCTTGTGCCCTAAGATTTTTTTTACCCGTTATGGGAAACCATGCACCTGCTTTTACTGTAGCGTCATTAGAAACAATAACACATAGTCTTTTTTGTACATATCCCATGACAATGGCTACACCTCCATTTGGACAGCCTCCGTCATCTTGATACATATTATCTCCAGCAAAAGCTCCTATTTCTGTATAAGGACTATCAGGATCCAGTAAATATTTTATACGTTCCCAAGCGGTGATTTTTCCTTTTTCTTTGTGTTTTTGGATTTTATCTAAACCGCCCCCTAAATAAAGTTTTTCGGTTTTTTCTTTTAATATTTCAAGAAGTTTTTCCATATGTTATGGATTATTAATTTAATATTTACAAAAGGTCATTTGAATTATTTTTATAAATATCGTAAAATATTATTTGTTTTTTTTGATATTTGTAATAATAATTATAAACTGAATATAAACATAAGTAAAATTTCATTATGTATAATGCGAAGGATACCGAGCAAATGGTAATGATACGTGAGAGCGCACGTGAATTTGCAAAAACGCACATCAAACCTTTTGTGATGGAGTGGGATGAAAAGCAATATTTTCCTGTAGAGCTTTTTAAGAAAATGGGTGATTATGGTTTTATGGGAATTCTAGTCCCAGAAAAGTATCATGGTGCGGGACTTACGTATCAGGAGTATATCACTATTTTGGATGAAATATCTAAGGTATGTGGTTCTATAGGACTTTCCGTAGCAGCACATAATTCGTTGTGTACCAATCATATTCTTTCTTTTGCAAGTGAAGAACAAAAAGAAAAGTATTTGCCAAAATTAGCTACAGCAGAATGGATCGGCGCCTGGGGACTGACAGAAACAGGATCGGGATCTGACGCAGGTGGAATGACTACTGTGGCTGTTCAAGATGGTGATTATTGGGTGATAAATGGTTCCAAAATTTTTATTACACATGCAATAAGCGCAGATGTAGCAGTAGTTATTGTCCGTACCGGTGAGAAGGGGGATAAACATGGAATGACGGCTTTTATTATTGAAAAAGGAACACCTGGGTTTACTGCTGGTAAGAAGATAGACAAATTGGGAATGCGGGCATCGGAGACAGCTAGTTTGTTCTTTGATAATTGTAGAGTTCACAAAGATCAAGTCATAGGGGAAGTTGGGAATGGTTTTGTACAAGCACTAAAGCTGTTGGATGGGGGCCGTATTTCTATTGCAGCACTGTCTTTGGGAATCGCACGTGGAGCCTATGAATGTGCATTACAATATTCAAATGAGAGAGAACAGTTTAATCAGAAAATATTTGATTTTCAGGATGTTTCCTTTAAATTAGCAGATATGGCAACGAAAATTGAAGCTTCAGAGTTATTGATTAGACAGGCTGGTTATTTGAAAGATACGCATCAAAAAGTAACAAAAGAAGGTGCTATGGCTAAACTTTACGCATCAGAGGTTGCTGTTGAAGCAAGTAATGAGTCCGTACAGATACATGGTGGATATGGATTTACAAAAGATTTTCCAGCTGAAAAATTCTTTCGGGATGCCAAACTATGTACAATAGGTGAAGGAACTAGCGCGATACAGAAGATGGTAATCGCACGCGAAATACGAAAAGATGTCAAATAGTTCGGAAATAAAATTAGTAGAATGTCCTAGAGATGCAATACAGGGTATAGGTGATTTTATTCCTACAGAAAAGAAAATCACCTATATTAATCAATTATTGGCTTCAGGATTATTCGAGTATATTGATTTTGGAAGCTTTGTATCACCAAAGGCTGTACCTCAATTGGCGGATACGATAGAAGTCTTAGAGGGATTGGATAAGGGAAAGGCTAAGCTATTGGCAATTGTTGCCAATCAAAGGGGGGCACAGGTTGCTTCTGGCCTAGACAGAATAGATTATTTGGGATACCCATTTTCTCTTTCGGAAACATTTCAGCAACGTAATGCTAATTCGTCTGTTTATGAGTCTTTAGAACGCGTAAAACGTATCTGTGATCTGATACAAAGTAATAAACAGGAACTTGTTGTCTATATTTCTATGGCATTTGGGAATCCTTATGGAGATCTGTGGCATGAAGATTTAGTGATAGAATGGATGGATCGTCTATCAAATCTAGGAGTAAATAGATTTTCTATCGCTGATACGACTTCTGAGGCTTCTGTAGATGCCGTGGCAAGTCTATATAGTCAAGTTGCTAGACAGTTTCCTGATGCTGACTTAAGCTTACATTTACACGCTAGGGTTGAAGAAGCTCTGCTAAAAGTCGAAGCTGGATATAATGCTGGATGTAGACGTTTTGAGGGAGCATTGTTAGGGTATGGAGGCTGTCCGTTTGCTAAAGATGATTTGGTGGGTAATATTCCAATGGAATTATTATTAGACAGATTCAAAAAGGGAAATAGAGAACAACGTGTTATGCTTATGGATGAATTTCAAACGATGATTGGACATGGAGGGATATAAATATATTAAGGTTGAGATAGATGATTACATCTGTAAGGTGGTATTGGCTAGACCTGGAAAGAGAAATGCTTTTACCCCTACTATGGTTAATGAGATACACCATGTGTTTCAAAAAGTAAATGGAAACGATTCTATTAAAGTGGTGCTCATTGAAGCCGAAGGACCGGTATTTTGTGCGGGAATGGATTTAACGACTTTTGAAGATACTGGACTGGATGAGCTAAATCCTAATATTATTAATGAAAACATATCGTTGGGTGAGGTCTTTGATAAATTATACAAACCCTCAATAGCTGTTTTGGAAGGTAATGTAATAGCTGGAGGTTTTTTGATTGTCTTGGGGTGTACGTACGTATTTGCTAACTCTGATGTAAAGTTTAGATTGCCTGAATTGGATCTAGGTATATTTCCGTTTCAGGTAATGGCGAGCCTACTTAAAATAATGCCGGAAAAACAGGTATTACAGTTATGTCTGGACACTGGATATTTTGATTTTGAAAGGGCTCGAGATCTAGGGCTTGTAGATGGTGTTTTGGATAGGAATGAATTGGGTATATTGATTGGAAGCTTCGAAAATAAATCTGTTCGTGCCTTGAAAGAAGGTATAAAGTCTTTACGAGCTATAAAATCAATTCCGGCACAAGATCAGTTTACCTATTTGAAAGAGGTATTGGATAATCTGAAGAGAGACTAATTAGCTTCCTCTTCTTCGATGACTTGATCGGCAGCATTTGGATCTTTCTTTTCTATAGAAAAGCTATTATAGCCTGCACCAATTTCTATCTCTAATAGTTTTTGTTGCAACATCTCTAATATTGCTAGAAAGTTGAAAACAAACTGGACCCTGTTCTCTGAGTGCTTGAGGATATGTTGAAAATCTAATTTTTTGTTTAGTTCAATAAGTTCAGCTATAGCTTTTTTTTGTTGCTCTATAGTGTATGGGAATTTGACAACGGTATGTGTTATTGGCATTACCCTATGGGTAAAATGAAACATCATCTTTTCATAGACCATCATCAGTTTGTATAAATCGAATGATGCAAGTTCTTCTTCGGTTATTTGCCGTTGGGTGTGTTTTAAGTCATAGGTTATATTGGCCCGGTGGTGCAACTTTTCACGATCCATTTCCAATACTTTTAACGATTCACAAACATCCTTGAACTGTTTGTAAAGAATAAGTTTTTGAACAAGTTGTTCCTTGAGATCTACTTCATTTTCATTTCCATCTAAATCTGGTCTAGGAAGTAGCATCTTCGCTTTGATACGCATTAAAGTAGAAGCAACAAAAATAAATTCAGAAGCTAATTCTATATTCAGCGATTGCATTTTTTGAATATAGTCCAAAAAATCGTCCGTAATCCTGGAAATAGGAATATCGTGGATGTTCAATTCATCACGTTCGATAAAGAACAATAAAAGGTCGAATGGCCCTTCGAATTGTTCTAGCTTTATTTCATAGTTTGTTGTATCCATAATACAACATCAAAAATAGACATTTGAAAGTTAATATTTATGTTTTAAGAAAACATCTCTAGATATTGTACCGCACAAAACATATTATAGAAATAATTGTATATATATTATGGAATTAATTGTTACTTTGTATCTTATTTTGAAACTTTTTGAGGTATGCAGGTAGAAGCAGGAGCGCTTTTGAAAGGAATTCAATTTCCATCTGATTTACGCCATTTGAAAGATAGCGAATTGGAAGAAGTATGTAAAGAGCTCAGACAGTATATTATTGATATTGTTTCTGTCAATGGAGGACACTTTGCGGCTAGTTTAGGCGTTGTCGAGTTGACTGTAGCATTACATTATGTGTTAAACACACCTTATGACCAGATTATTTTTGATGTTGGGCATCAAGCATATGGTCATAAAATATTGACAGGTAGACGCGACCTGTTTCATACAAACCGTCTTTTCGGTGGAATATCCGGATTTCCTAAGCGTAGTGAAAGTGAATATGATGCTTTTGGGGTAGGACATTCTTCGACTTCCATTTCTGCTGCTTTAGGTATGGCAGTGGCTTCAGCTTATAAAGGGGAGACGGACCGACAACATGTGGCGGTGATAGGTGATGGAGCGTTGACCGGAGGAATGGCTTTTGAAGCGTTAAATCATGCGGGTATTGAAAAATCGAATCTCTTGGTGATATTAAACGACAACTGTATGTCTATTGATCCTAATGTAGGAGCGATGAAAGAATATCTAACCAGTATTACTACTTCTAAGAGTTATAATAGATTCCGTGATGATCTTATTGCTGTACTAGCAAAGATATCTAAGAATGGTCCAGACGCGTATGGATGGGCTAAAAAATTGGAGCTGAGTATTAAAGGCACTTTGTTAAAGAATTCTAATTTATTCGAATCACTTAATTTTAGATATTTTGGACCTGTTGATGGGCATGATGTCAATAAGCTAGTAAAGACTTTAGAGGATTTGAAGCATATCAATGGACCGAAGTTGTTACATGTGGTTACAATGAAGGGAAAAGGGTATGCTCTCGCAGAGAAAGATCAGACGAAATGGCATGCTCCTGGACTATTTGATAAAATAACAGGTGAAATTAAGAAATCTACACATGATAAGCCGCAGCCACCTAAGTACCAAGATGTGTTTGGGCATACTTTGGTAGAACTTGCTGAAAGTAATAGTCGGATAATGGGAATTACGCCAGCAATGCCAAGCGGTTCGTCTATGAACATTATGATGAATGCAATGCCAGACAGGGCATTCGATGTCGGGATAGCAGAACAGCACGCAGTTACTTTTAGTGCAGGTTTGGCAACACAGGGATTAGTACCTTTTTGTAACATTTATTCGTCATTTATGCAACGGGCCTATGATCAAGTGATACACGACGTTGCTCTACAAAACCTAAATGTCATATTCTGTCTAGACAGGGCAGGATTGGTAGGTGCAGATGGACCTACACATCATGGGGCCTATGATATTGCATTTATGCGTTGCATCCCTAATATGACGATAGCAGCACCGATGAATGAAGAAGAGCTGCGCAATATGATGTACACGGCTCAATTAGATAATATGGGACCATTCGTAATACGGTATCCTCGTGGATCTGGTGTGATGCCGGACTGGAAGCGTCCGTTTAGGGCTTTAGAAATAGGGAAAGGACGTAAACTTGTCGACGGTGAGGAGGTCGCTGTTCTTAGTTTAGGACACGTAGGTAATGAGGTATCGAAGGCTTTTCATGTACTGAACGAGGAAGGGATATACCCTGCGCATTATGATATTCGATTTGTAAAGCCAATTGATGAGGACTTATTACACGAAGTATTTTCAAAATTCAAGAAGGTAATAACTATAGAAGATGGGGTATTGCCTGGAGGATTTGGTTCGGCAGTGCTTGAGTTTATGGCAGATCATGGCTATACAGCAAACCTTGTACGATTGGGAATTCCTGATGAGATTGTAGATCATGGAGAGCAACCAGAGCTCTGGAGGTTGTGTAAATATGATGCGAATGCAGTGGTAGAAATGTGTAAAAAACTAATGCAATCGCAACCAACAAAGACTATGGTTGGTTAAAATACAGACAAAAGAAAATTATATTTTTAAATTGATTAAGCCACAAGTATTTGTGGCTTATTTTTTGCTGTGTATAGAGGGAAAAAGAACTAATTATTGGGAAACAAAGTTTTCCACAATTTTCAATCTACAATCAATTTATTTTCAAAAATAGCAACTTATTATTGCTAATAGGTGTTCGTGTGGAAAAGTATAATTTGGCTTAAATATTATGGTTTAAATAGCTTGAAAAACAATGTAACTTACTGTTTGTTAGTGATTATTGTTTTTTTTGGTTTTTGATTTTTTTACCTCAGAAATTTTTGTCATCTTCGTTGAGAGCGAAAGTTATAAACAATTATTTTATCATTAATTGGTTATCAAGTTATTAACAATTTAAGAATGGAAAAAACGTATACAGGTGTTTGGAATAATTGTCTTCAGGTCATAAAAGATAACATTCCAGCGCAGAGTTTCAAGACATGGTTCGAGCCTGTGAAGGCTATTCGTTTGGAGGGAAACGTTTTAACTATTCAAGTACCGAGTTTGTTTTTTTACGAGTGGTTGGAAGAGCACTATGTTGGTATTCTTCGTAAGACCGTAAAGAAATTTTTAGGCGAGCAAGGAAGGTTGGAGTATAATATCGTAGTAGAGAAATCTTCTACTAATATACCTTATACGACAAATCTACCTTCGAATGGCAACGGGGCTGAAGCTAAGAGACAATCTATCCCAGTTCCTGTCGCTCTAAATAAAAATATTAAGAATCCATTTGTCATACCTGGACTCAAGAAATTGCAGGTCGACCCGCAGCTAAATCAGAACTATACGTTTGAGAATTTTGTGGAAGGCGAATGTAATCGATTAGCTAGATCAGCAGGATATGCGGTGGCCAATAAACCTGGTGGTACCTCATTTAATCCTTTGATGTTGTATGGAGATGTAGGATTAGGTAAGACGCATTTGATACAGGCTATTGGTAATGAAATAAAGAGGAACTTACCTGATAAGTTGGTTATATATCTTTCTTGTGAGAAGTTCTGTCAGCAGTTTGTAGATTCTTTAAAGAATAATACAATCAATGATTTTGTAAACTTCTATCAGGCAATGGATGTTATTATTATGGATGATGTCCATAACTTTGCTGGAAAAGAAAAGACACAAGATATATTTTTCCACGTATTCAACCATTTACATCAGTCTGGAAAGCAAATTATTTTGACATCGGATAAAGCGCCTAAAGATTTGTCAGGATTAGAAGAGCGTCTTTTAAGCCGCTTTAAATGGGGGTTATCTGCTGATATACAAGTTCCTGATTTAGAGACGAGAATTGCGATTCTAAAAAAGAAAATGTATTCTGATGGTATAGAGTTGCCAGAGAATGTTGTAGAATATGTGGCGACACAGATAGATAATAGTGTACGTGAACTAGAAGGGGCTCTAGTTTCGTTATTAGCTCAGTCGACATTAAACAAAAAGGAAATTGATTTAAACTTGGCTAAGTCGATGCTTAAGAACTTTGTGAAAAATACGCACAAAGAGATATCGATGGAGTATATTCAGAAATTGGTATGTGAATATTTTGAAGTGCCTGTTGAGATGGTTAAATCTAAAGTTCGTAAAAGAGAGATTGTACAGGCCCGTCAAATTTCGATGTATCTGGCTAAAAATCATACTAAGTCTTCTTTAAAGTCAATCGGTAGTTTCTTTGGGGGAAGAGATCATTCAACGGTGATTTATGCTTGTCAGACTGTGGAAGATTTGATAGAGACCGATAAGAAATTTAAAACATACGTGCAGGATATTCAGAAGAAGTTAAAAACGTCTTAGTGCGTATTGCTAAGGCTATACAATAGAAGGGCTGATTCTCTAGTAAGAGTCAGCCCTTTTTTAATGAAATAAGGCGAGCCAGAATATATGTATTCTCTGACCCGCCCAGCTAGGTAATTATGAAATTAAAAACTATTGTACTGACTCTATTTTTTCCTCTTTATTAGCCATCTTTTCTTCTAAGTATTGGATGAATAAAGGCTTTTGTTCATCTGTTAACAACTCGTTTATCTTACCATTGGCGGCAGCCTTTATAGCATGTATTTGCTCTTTTACAACATCTGCTGATAAAGTAGTGTCCGATTTAACAGCGATTTTTGCATTTATTTTTTCAAGAACAATGTTGTATACAGCTGTTTGTTGGTCATCAGTCAGTGTTAATTTTTCGGTCAGTTCAGTAACCGTTTCTTTTGCTTTATTTTCTGGATTTATTTCCTGAGCAAATAGCATAGTGATAGCAAATAAAAAGCTTAGTCCAGTTAAAATTAATTTTTTCATAGCATTTAAATTTTAAGTTTTTGAAATGTATTATTAATCGTTTTCTGAATTAATAACTCTCGTATAGCTTATTTTATTGCCTTTATTGTATCTTGTTTGTTACAATTTAACATCATTTAACACAAACGAAAATTAGGTTAAACTAGTTTTTGTTTGTGTAGTTTGTTGTAATTCAGTTGATTGTGTTGTTGTCTCCCTATATATGCTCAATACTTATTGACAAAGCTTTGGTTGTTGCTAATAATGGTTTCCTGATAAATCAATTAATTGTTAGAGATTCGGTGGGGGGAGGTTTGGCGAGTATTAACTTTTATTAAAGCTAACTAGCATTTGTCTGTATGTAATTAAAGATAAACTGGTCAAAGGTACTTTGCTGTTTATCCATCGATTTTAAAGTGATAGGTATATAATAAAGGGGGTGGTCCTGCAAAGCTGAGGTAGGAATTCGCTGAATGTCCTTTTCTGTGGTTATGATAATTTTATTGTTAGTAGGTAAGGAATCGTAGCAGTTAACAACCTTATTAAAGTCTTTATCCGTGTAGTTGTGATGATCTGGGAATTGTAACGTATGTACCGTATTTCCTAAACCGGAAAGATAAGATTGTAATGGTAAAGGATTAGCTATACCACAAAAAAGAACGATGTCAAATTGTTTTAAAGGGAGAGTTAAAAACTGTTCATTTCGATCTTTTGGTTGTTCGTAGTCAATTCCTGTATAAAATATTGGTGCTACGGAGTGTTTTCTTATCCTGTGTTCTATCCGGGTCCTATCTTTATCTAGAATCTCGTCGGGACATTTTGTAACCATTATTAGGTCCGCTCTCTTTGTCGCTGAAAAATTGTCTCTAAAGTTTCCAGTAGGAAGTGTTATTATGGGCGATAAGAGAGAGTTAAAATCAAAAAGAAGTATAGTAAATCCAGGGGTTAATTTCCTATGCTGATAGGCATCGTCTAAAATAATAAGATCATGATCTTTATTAAGTTGTTGAATTCCGTAGCAACGATCTTCAGAAACAGCAACTGTAATTTCCGGAAATTTGTTTTTGAACTGTAAAGGCTCATCCCCTACTTCAATCGCTAACGAATCGTTTTTAACAAGTTTATAGCCCTTTGTTTTTCGCCCATATCCCCTACTGAGTGTAGCTATTCTGTAATCGTTTTTTAGTAACCGTATTATGTATTCCGTCATTGGGCTCTTTCCGGTACCTCCTATAGCAAGGTTACCTATGACGATTGTAGGAATGGTGAATTTGGTTCCTTTTAGTATAGCTTTGTCATAAAGTGCATTTCTGGTCCATACAATGATCCAGTAGATTAGACTTATTGGTAATAATAACCACCGAATAAGGGTAATAATCATCGTTTGACTACCTTAATACCTACATCAACAATATCTTTGAGTGGATTTTCCCGCATGTTCTGTTCTAAGGCAAAGGTGTATACACCGGTGTCCGGAAAAACAAAGTTTTCTTTAGCAAGGTATTGCACTTCATAAAGTGACCCGGCCGAGCTTCCTAACCAACGTCCATCCAACTGAGCAAGGGGTATTTCTTTACGATAAGCTGTATCTACTAATTTTGCACCTTTTTCATGAAGGAGTACAAAAATATTGGAAAAACTATATTCATTGGAGTGACGTAGGTTTATATAGATGTTGTATCTAGCCTTGGAATCTGCTATGTGTACATCAAATTGAGGTGTTTTTTCATATGACCATGTTCGCTCTGGAATAGGCTGATTCTTTTCATAGACTGCGCTATTGGTACACGAAACCAAACAACTAATTATACAAAAAGCATATAGAAGGGGCTTTATCATATTGAAAAAATAGTGACGAGTATCTACTCGCCACTGTTATTTGGTTTATCGTTATTCTTGTTTCTATTCCTGTTATTATACCTTCTTTTTTTGCGCTGCTCATTTTTTTGTGCTGTGTCATCTCCCTGATTGGCAGTGGGCGCAGTTTTGTTATTGTCTTTATTTTGAGCAGGTCTATTCGGACGGCTTGCTACACCACTGTTCGTTTCCTTTTTTTGACCTGAAGGTGCTTGTTTTGGACTCTGTGTCTGCGTAGGATTTACGTTACCCTCCACTTTTTGATTTGCCGGTGTTTGTCTCGGTTTACTTTTTTTCTTTTTACGTCTTTTGTTTTTATCATCTAGACGTGTTAGACTATCTTGGCCAACGACGTTTTCGTAGTCAAAAACAACAGGTTTTTTTGTTTCAACTGCTTGAGGTGTATAATCTAATGCGTCTGGCTTAATCCCTCCCTTATTCATTTCTGCAAGTTCTTTTACTTTACTGATGGATAATGGGATCCAGTTTTCAGCACCTGGGTAAGAGAACCACATTGTTTTTTTGAAGATAT
>JBEBQJ010000103.1:0-16733 GCA_040395455.1 Sphingobacterium yanglingense
AGAAGAAGAAGGATTATTTAAATAAACTTTAGGCCATGAAGCATATTATTACATTTCTATTCGTTGTATCCTTACTTGTAGTAGGCTTTGTGTCGCTCAACTATATGTGGGGCTGGGTAGCTGTAGATTATACCCAGCTGGTCAAGATTGCTATTTCTGTAGCTGTGGTCATTTTTATAGGGACAGGACTGGCCATGGTGTTCAGCGCTGCGTACGCACGTCCTAAAAACCAAACAGACGTCGGCAAGAAGGATTGATCCTTTGTCAACCTGGGGCACTATTTTATCGGGGATGACTGATCGCTGTGTACAGTGATATATAAACTGGGGGTCATACTATAGTGTTTATGAAAATCTCTCGAAAAGTTTGATTGTACCGAATAGCCTACCATGGTTGCAATCTGAGCTATCGAATGTTTCTTTAGTAGTAGTAGCTCGGCAGCTTTTCGTAATCTCGAGATATTGATCAATTCATTAGGGCTGAGGTCGGACAGCCCTTTTATCTTGCGGTACAATGTCGGTCTACTCATATTCATAGATTTGGCCAGTACCTCAACATTAAGCTCTGTCGAGTCAATCTGTTCATAGATAACCCGATGGAGCTGATTTATAAAATCCTTATCGGGTTCAGATACATGCATATCCAATACGTTGGAGGTTGATGGTGTCGTAAAATAATCTTTGACTATTTTACGGTTGTTGAGCATATTACGGATGTTCACCAGTAGGTATTCCAAGGAAAACGGTTTTTCGATATAAGCATCAGCTCCACTTTTTAATCCTTCTATTTTGGCATCCAATCCATTTTTTGCCGTTAGAAAGATGACTGGAATGTGGCTGTATAAGATGTCTGATTTTATGCGCTTACACAGTGCCATGCCATCCATAATTGGCATCATAATATCAGTAAGAACCAGTTGTATATCATTAGCTTCTATGATTTCCATGGCTTCTGCGCCATTACCGGCTCTTAGTATCGAGTAATTTCCCTTGAGCTCTTTGTTTAGATAGGCCAGTATCTCCTTATTGTCTTCTACAACGAGAATAATAGGGCTTTCTTTTTCTGGATTTTCTTCGACCGCGATTCCCTGTTGTTCAGAAGGAGCGGCCGAAGAGTCGTTGAGCGACTGTTTGTCATTTTGCTCGTCTTGCAGTATCGGGCAGGAAAGCAAAAAGAGATTCCGTTCGCCTTTAGTATATACGAGAGACAGGGAGCCATGATGAAGCTCCGCTAAGGAGCGGGAGAGTGGTAATCCGATCCCTGTTCCAGTATTTTTGTCTGCATCATACAGTCGGTAGAAAGGTTCAAATATTCTGTCTTTTTTATCAAAGGGAATAATCGATCCATCATTGCCAAACTCTACATTGAACATGATGTCGTCACTGTTGAAAGGCAACAGTTTTATTTCCACTTCTCTGTGCGCATATTTAATGGCATTATGGATCAGGTTTGTGAATATTTTTCGAAGCGCTTCGCTATCCACATAAGCTGTCAGGGTAATACGAGGTAGCAGCAGTTGGTATGTTAGTTTTTTTTCCTTAGCGAGAGGTCGCAAATCATTGAATACTTCATCGAGAAGGGTGTTGATCTCTGTCTTTGTAAAAATAAGGCTCATATTATTATTTTCTGCTTTTCTAAAATCTAAAAGTTGATTCGTCAGGATGATTAATCTTAACGTGTTTTTTTCAATCAGTGCAAGGTCCTGTTTGGTGTCTTCGTCCACGATTTTGCTCCCGTTCATTATTTTCTCCAAGGGCATTTTTATCAACGTAAGAGGAGTCCTGATCTCATGGGCTAGATTGGTGAAAGATTCTAACTTGAGATTGTACATCTCCCGTTCTTTTTCTCTTTCATAATTGTCCATCTTTCGGATATTGCTTGCTCGCATCCAGAGAAAGTAATACCTCAAAATCAAGAGAACGACCGCTCCGATTATCAATGCGTAAGTGCTGTATGCCCATATAGAGCGCCACCAAGGGGGAGATACCACGATACGGAGTGACTTTTCGGCCTTATTCCATAGTTTGCTGTTGTTGGCCCCTGTATATCTAAATGTATATGTGCCTGGAGGTAGCTTATTATAATATATCTTTTGATTGCCCGTTATCGTTGTCCATTCCTTATCGTAACCCTCCATGATATAGCTATATACGTTGCTTTCGGGAGAGGCAAAGCTCAATGCAGCGATATTGAAGTTAATATTCGAATGATCGTGTGTCAGTCTAAGCTCTTTTGATAGTGATATAGAGCGTTTCAGAAAGCCGTCCTTGCTTATGGTTACATCCTTATTGTTGATCTGGAGATTGCTGATGAATACTGGCGGTACAAAATTGTTCTTTATCGTCTTGGCCGGGTTGAAGCTGACCATCCCCTTTATCGTACCAAAATAGAGCGTCCCATCACTATCCTTAAATGCCGAGTTGTAATTGAACTGATCGGTTGGGAGGCCATCCCTTGCCGTAAATATCGTTTCCTCCGGACTGTTTTCTTCCAGTTTTACCAGCCCACTCCCTGTAGATACCCATATCGTGTGGTTGTCATCTTCCAGTACTTTGAAAACCTGTGTCGAAGGAAGCCCCAATTGGTTGAGGTAGGTGGTGAATTCTCCGTTTCTTCGGTATTTGGAGAGTCCAGCCTCAGTAGCCAGCCAAATGTTTTTTTTGCTATCTTCAAAAAGCCCATTAACATAATTGTTGACCAAAGTGTTCCCCTTACCGGGCTGGGAAAGAAGTTGGCGATTTGTGCCTGCTATACGGTCATATACGATTACGCCACTGCCATAAGTGTTGATCCACAATATACCTTCTGCATCTTCGTATATCCCCTGTATCCATGCCAATGGGATAGGCGCTAGTTGAAATTCTCTTTTCTTCTTATCGTAGATGTATAGCCCTTTGTCCGTTCCTACAAACATGGTTTCGTCTCGGGTCTTATAGAGACATACTACAAATTTGCTTCGTGTCAGGCCTTCTCCAATCCCCCTATAATACCTTTTTAATAAGCCGGTTTTTAAATCTAGAATATCCAGTCCATGTGATGTAGAACCTATCCATAGTTCATCGCCCATCATTGCCAGTCCATGTAGATTATTATGAGTTATACTTCCTGGCTTGCCGTCGGCTTTGAAATGTTGTACCTTATTCGAGTTAGCTAATATCCTGTTTAGCCCCCCATCTTCCGTCCCTATCCAGAAGTTGCCGTATTTGTCTTTTGCGATTTCATGGATCACATTCCCCGAAAGTGAAAACTTTCCATTTCCCTGTAGGTGCTTTTTAAAGTTTTCAAACTGACTACTATACTGGTTTACCCCACCAAAAAATGTCCCAGCCCATACACTTCCTTCCCGGTCCTTAAAAAAGTTTATCACGACATTGTCCGATAGAGAAAATGGATTGAGGGGATCTTTCTTGATATGACTGATTGTACCTTTACGGAGATCATAGCTGTAGATTCCCATTTCAGTACCTATCCATAGGGCGGACGGACTTTGTTGGATCACACCGTGGACCAAGATTGCCTTTTGTGGGTGTCGTTTTGTGATAAGGTCTGTCAGTTTGTTTTGTGTACAGTCCAATAGGTAGGCTGTATAGGCTGTACCGATAATGATCAGCGAGTCGTTGATGCCATATACTGTTTTGATACTGGACCGTATGTTCGGATGTAGTGCACGGAGATCTATAGTGGTAAACTTGTCCTCTTTCGTATTATACCGTAGTATAGCATGACGGCTGTCTACTAACCATAGATCCTGATTGTGGTTTGTACTGGCAGCGATTATCCGGTCTATGAGTTGATTGAATACCTTGAACGTCTGTCCCTTCAAACTATAACGATATAGACGGCCATTGGAAACAAACCAGATATAGTCCGCTGTCTGCTTTATAAAGCGGATCTCTTCCATTGGCACTTCTTCTATGTAATTAAAGGCTTCCCGCTCAGGTATGTACCGATACAAGCCATGAGTGGTACCAACCCACATAGTACCTTTGCTATCCGTCAGGAGACTTAGTATAGACGAGCTTCCTATGCGTAAAGTCGCAGAGTCGGTATGACTGAATACCTTAAATTGGTGACCATCAAAGCGATTGAGACCATTACGTGTACCAAACCAAAGGAAGCCTTGTTCGTCTTGAGTTATGGCAGTCACCGCGTTGTTTGATAGGCCATCGATGGTCTGGTAACTGCGAAAATAAGTGGATTGTGCTTCCACACGACCGTGTAGCAACAGCATCAATACCATATATAGAGAGACTATCTTTTTCAAAACTTAGATCTTAAAGCTAAAATAAGTAATAAATAGTTTAAAACGAGCTTGTCTGACACGCAATGATAAAAAGTTGAGACGCTGTGAATGCTGTGGAGTTTTTGTTTTTCCCATTTTTATGTAATCAATGATAAACTGTATGTAGCGCTCTGAACTGCCATTCGGCAATGGTTTGGGGTGATACCAATCAATAAACCAAAAAACACAAGCAGTATGAACAAAGAACTACTCAAATCAAGTGTAATGTCCTTGGCATTATTACTGATTACTGTTACAGCCTTCACCCAGACCAGATTGCTCAAGGGGAAGATTGTAGATGAATCTGCAAACCCTATTGCAGGTGCTACGATTAGGGTATCTGGTACCTCAGCGGGTACGAGTTCGGGACCTACCGGCGATTTTCAGTTGGATATTTCTCAGGACGCTCGATTGCTGGAAGTTAATTACATTGGTTACAATGTAACTCAGGTTCCTATTTCGGGAGATTATATGACTATCACAATGGAACCGGCCGCAGATCAGGGGCTTGACGAGGTCGTCGTCATCGGCTATGGTACCGCTCGCAAAAGAGACTTGACAGGTTCCATGGTTACTATCGGCGTCAAAGATTTTAACCGAGGATTGACGACGAGCCCCGATCAGCTGATTCAGGGTAAGACCCCTGGAGTGATGGTTATTAATAATACCGGACAACCGGGAGGTGCTACGACAGTGAGTATCCGGGGTAATTCATCTATACGTTCCAGCAATAATCCATTGTTTGTGTTGGACGGTGTGCCGATGTCGGGCAATTCACCTCTCCCAGAGGGGCGTGGAGGCTTTACCTCGGATCGTGGTAACGCATTGTCTTATCTCAATCCGAGTGATATCGTGAGTATGGACATCCTCAAGGATGCATCTGCTACGGCTATATATGGTTCACGTGGAGCTAATGGTGTCGTCATTATCACAACAAAAAAAGGAAAAGTCGGTTCGCCTGAACTTTCTGTTGGGGCATCGGCGGGGATTTCCAGCATGCGCGATTTTCCAGACGTGCTCGATGCAGGACGTTTTAGAGAAGCTTTAAAATATTATACCCCGGGCGACGCCAGTACAGCAGATTACGGGGAGAGCGAGGATGCCTTTAAGGCTATCACTAGAAATGCCGTTACCCAGAATTATTATGCCGATGTAGTAGGGGGTACAGAGCATGGCAAATACCGGGTGTCAGGAGGGTATCTGAATCAAAATGGAATTATTAAGAGCTCCCAGCTCAAAAAATATACAGCTAATGTTTCTGGTAACTTCCGGTTTTTAGAAAATAAAAGACTCGGGCTCGATTTTGCGGCTTTTCTTACACAGATGGACAATAATTATGCTCCCATCAGCGCTGTAGTCGGGTCAGAAGGTAACCTGATATCCCAAGCGTTACAATGGAATCCGACACGGCCACTTATTGATGCCAATGGCAAACATACCTTTGTCAGTACCACTACACGTAATCCTTTGACCAGTATTGATGCGTTCAAGGATGAGGCGGTGACCAATACCACTATTGTCAATATCGCACCTTATTATAAGATAACAGATGACCTAGAATACCGTTTTATATACAGTGTGATGCGTCAGACCGGCAATCGGCAAGGGATGTACAGAGCAGGTCTGATTGACCCTTCCAATACCAAGAATGAACAAGCTTTCAATTCCAATAATGGAGAAACAAATATGCAGATGACTCATATGCTCTCCTACAACAAGCAAATCAATTCGGATTGGAATATCAATGCCATGGCAGGTTACGAATATCTCGATTATAATTACAACAATAACATCGCCTTTGGCGGAGGGTTTAGTTATATGGGACTTAGTTATTTCGACTATTTACAGTATTCATCTGTGGCTACCCGCGAGATTGCTTCCTACCGGAGCCCTACCAATCAATTGCAGTCCATGTTTGCGCGAGGAGGGGCCAATTATCTCAACCGCTACTTGCTTACAGCGACGGTAAGAAGAGATGGCTCGACCAAATTTGGTGAAAATAACAAATATGCTATGTTTCCTTCACTGGCTGTAGCCTGGAATATAGCTGAAGAGAGCTTTTTAAAGTCTAATTCCTATATCGACCAGTTAAAGCTGCGTTTGGGCTGGGGGCAGACCGGTAACCAGGAGTTCCCTTCGGGTGCCTCGCTCAATAGGATGATCTTTACTACCCAGGGTATCAGTCAGGCCAACCTCAAAAATCCTGACCTAAAGTGGGAAACTTCGGCTACTGTCAATGTCGGTGTCGATTTTTCAGTGTTCAATAACCGTCTCTACGGTGCAGTGGATTACTTTCACAAGAAAACGACCGACGCATTATTCGAGCAGACCTTGGCTATGCCTGGACCAGCAGGCCGTATCTGGGTCAATCTGGACGGAGAGATTGTTAATAAAGGGGTAGAGATCGCTCTTACCGGAACCTTGGTCAAGAATACAGACTGGACTTGGGACTTATCTGGAAATGCGACCTTCCTTAAGAATAGTGTAAGTGGTCTTTTGGGGTACTATGAAACTGGCGCATTGCGCGGGCAGGGATTTACCGGCGTGTTAGGTCAGCGTATGACCAATGGCCAGCCGCTCAATGTGTGGTATCTGGCCGATTTTCAAGGTATAGATCCCCAGACAGGTATGAGTATGTATAAGGGCTATGATGGTAGTGTCAGTTCCAACAATGATCCGGCAACCAACAAATTCTATTCTAATAGTCCCAATCCGACCACACTATTGGGAGTGTCGACCAATGTATCCTACAAGAAGGTGTCTCTTGTCGCTAATATGAATGGCGCTCTAGGCCACTACCTGTTTAATAATACAGCAGCAACCAATTTGGGCGTGAGTAATTTATCCGACCGTAACATTGGATCTGCATTCTTTGACACCTCTGTCAAAGAGTCTACGTCCAACTCTTCGGCACCATCTGACCGTTACCTCGAAAAAGGAGACTATCTCAAGATGGCCAACCTTACATTGAGTTATCGTGTGGGTAATATTGGTAATACTATCAAAAATCTGAATGTTTCACTGACAGGACAGAATCTGTTTATCATCACTAAGTATTCAGGCTTTGATCCAGAGGTCAATACCGATGGTTCGTCCAATGGTATTCCATCGTTAGGTATCGAATACCTTCCTTATCCTCCTGCACGAAATGTTCTCTTTGGGGTCAACTTTTCACTTTAGGAGATGAAGTACTTCGGAGTTAAAGGAAAAAGAATAGTGGATAATAAAAACTACAAACAGATGAAATTTAGAACAATATTATATATGGCTTTGGCAGGCGCAGTGTCTGTAGGCTCATTTTCATGTACTAAGCTGAACGAAGAGTTCAAGGGAGAATTGGAAGAAGGAATGTCGGAAGTCGATGCGGGAGGTTTGTTGGTGACGGCTTACAGCTCATTGAATACACCATACCAACAGGAGCAGCGATGGGTGATGCAAGAGGTGTCGACCGATGCTGCGATGGCACCGACACGTGGAGGCGATTGGGATGATAATGGTATGCACAGGGCCATACACTTGCATACCTGGACCGCGGACAATGCTTACATGAATAATACTTTCGTAAGCTTGGGGACCGCTATGTACAATGCTTCCAATGTCTTAAGGTACAATCCTAGTGCGCAGCAGGCTGCAGAAGCCCGTTTTTTGCGTGCATTGATGGTATTCGACCTGTTGGATCTCTATGGTAAGGTGCCAGTCCGTGAGGGAGCATCGATGGAAGATTTTAAGATAGCCCCTGAGGTATTGACACCAGAACAGGCCGTCGATTATATGGTAAAGGAGCTTAATGAAATTATGGGTGCTTTACCAGATAAGGGCCCCCGGGAGGCGCACATCGCAAGTAAGAATGCTGCAAGAGTATTGCTGATGAAAGTGTATCTCAATAAAGGAGCTTTCATAAATCGACAAAACCCGACTTTTGCTGTCGAAGACATGAATAAGGTCGTTAGCCTGGCCAATGAAATACGCACTTCCGGTAACTATAGCATTTCGCTAAGCGGCAAGTATTTTGATAATTTTGCCCCCGATAATGATGTCAAATCGACGGAGAATATCTTTACCCTTTATAACGAGAATGGTGTACGCGGTGGCAATGTGGACCGTACGTGGAATACGATTGCACACTATAATATGCGTCCTGGTGGATGGAATGGTTGGTGCACGCTGTCAGATTACTACGATAAATTTACTTCTACTGACGAGCGACGTGGAATCTATTATGCCTATGATGCCGATACAACATCTAATAAAAGCAAGGGGTATCACCGTCAGAATGTGGGCTTTTTTGAAGGACAGCAATACAACTGGACGACCAATCAGCCGCTCAATGCCCGTAACCCATCTACAGCGCCGCTATACTTCACCCGTGAGGTGACTATCCGTACCTCGGGCGCTACGTTAGAGACCGCAGGGATACGCCCGATGAAGTACGCTTTTGATTATGCGGTGACAGGGCAACGCAATAATGACTGGGTGGTGTACCGCTACTCGGATGTATTATTGATGAAAGCTGAAGCCATATTGCGTGGAGGGAATGGTACAACTGGAGAGGCATTGGGGATTGTCAATGATATCCGCACCCAACGAGGTGCAGCTCTGTTTGGGACACTCACTCTGGATAACCTGTTGGACGAACGCGCGCGGGAGCTCTACTGGGAGGGATGGCGTAGACAAGACTTGATCCGTTACGGCAAGTTCTTGTTGGCATGGCAGGAGAAACCAGCGGATCCAGATCCGAAGACGTTGGTATATCCGATTCCAAACCCACAGAAATCGGTCAATCCCAACCTTGAACAAAACCCAGGTTATTGATTCTAGCCTATAGATAATCTGCCCTCCAACTTGTCTAATGCAGGTTGGAGGGTTTTGGTTTTTGACGGTGTTGTGGTTACCTTTTGGATGGTCGGATTGAATTTTTACAGGATTAACGAGTATTGTTCATTAATGATAATGTGTTATTTTCTATGGATAATCGGAATTTTTCCGATTATAGCGTGATAATTTAACAACTATGACTAGGGATGATGTTGTACCATTCATAAAAGATGATACTGCACTTAAAATTTGGGATAAGCAATATTTCAATGATTTGGTCGATAGATTAAAATTCCAATAGGCTTTTTATAAAGAAAGAAATGTTTGACTTAAGCGTTTGGATTCGATGATTTTTTTCTAATTTGACCTCACAAATTTATAGTAAGATCAAGCAGCATAAAAGATGAAAGCGTTTATTATTTTACCATTGGCTGTATTTTCAATAATAGGCTTCGTTCTACTTTTCTTTGCTATTGCACTTCACTAGGAGGTCAGTGTCTTGGGGTGGATCACCATTTCGTTATTTGCGATTTCACTACGGTCCATAGAGGCTTTAGGTTCTATTTAAATAGCGTTCCGACCTACACCAAGTACGATAGACAGTGGTGGCTCAATAGGCTATTCAGCAAAGACCCTCAAGATAATTGTATTGATGTTTATGATGATACCAGAGGGTATTCGGAGATACCTGGTCTCATAGAGAAATACCTGGACGTAACTGTTACTATCGATTGTCTTAAAGATCCCAGAAAGGGGAGCCGGATTTTCACTGAGACACAGCAATATAAAGATAAGGTCATTACGATTGAAAAATGGAAACCTGACAGCGATGCGATGATAGAGAAACTGTCGTATACAGCAGGTCGTGGCAAAGTATCGAAGAGCTAAAAAAAGAATTTTAAGATATGCACCACTTTGGAAAGTGGTGCTAGAGATGTTAATGATTCAGCATTAAGCTAATTTAGCTAAGATTATTGAGCCTACGACCAAAAGTATTGCTGCAATCAATAAGAAGAAGGTCCACCAAGGTGTTTTTGCTTGCTGTTTGACCTTGATATAATCTTCCTGTAGTTCTGGCAAAAAAGCCTTTTTTGTTAGTGTCTGTCTACAGTGTCCACAGCTTGAAACAGTAGATTTCCACAACGGAAATACAGGTATCCAGAATAAATGGAAATAATGTTGATACACGAAAAGCCATAAGGCTTCTTGTTGACAATACGCACAGTTTGCCTTAGCTTGGTGTGCTGCAACCTGTGTTGAGCGGGTCCCGAAAAAGAATATCATATTATTAGAATTAATCAAGTTCAAAATTCCAATTTCTAAATCAAAAAAGAAAGGGAGGGAATGCTACAGAAAGACTACAATGCTTGTGTCAAGCGTCTACAGAGTGTCTGTTTCCTGTATTTAGTGTCTACCACCTACTAGCGTTGCTCTTTGAGAGCTGCTATTTAAGCATGGGGTTTTACTAAGGGGATGCCTAGTGTTTTTCTATTGAAGTATCCTTATAGGTATTTTGGCATTCGATATGTATAGGGATAGTAGGCTTTCCTTATTTTGAAGCTTACTCCGTTTATTATAATTTTGTTTGAAATGAATCAAAAATACCTACTGATCCTACTATTACTTACTGTAAGCGATTTTACTTACGCACAATTTGCAAAAATAATCGATAAAGATGGCTATGTAAATGTTAGGGAGGGAGCCTCCATTAATAGTGCGGTTGTAGCAAAAATCAATGCAGACGAGATTGTCTATGCATTTCCAGATAATGAACTTCCTGCTTGGGTCATGGTTGACTATATCGGTCGTCAAAATGAGAATATCAACGGATATGTACATCATTCAAGGATTAAGCTTATCGAGTCCTATGTGCAGATTCCAAATACATCCTTTAATAATGGCATTGCAAAGTTTATATCCAAAGATGTCACTGTAGCGATTATATCCGAAGGATTTGATTACAAAAAAAACAAAAAATACTTTTCATCGACGGAATATGGGGATTATACCATTGAAGATAGATTTAAAGGACAGCAAGTGTGGGGGACAGATGGTACAATTCCTAACAGCCACTATGTCGCCATCAAGGCCACGATAAAAGGAAGGACTGTCCAAATCCCGGAAAAGGAGATTGAGAACCTATTTAATGTAAACAGTGAGTTTGCATCATGTTACTATGACAAACTAAATGATGCTCTATACATCACTTCTACCAATGGAGATGGTGCAGGAGGATATGCGGTATTGTTCAAGATTGAAAAAGGAATTTATAAATACCGGGTTGTGACAATGCCTTTCTAGTGTCGTTACGAGGATTTCAGTTTTGCCGGTGTTTACTTTAGTCATTGACGTAAATCCAATTATGTCTCGAAAATATAATTTGGATTTGTATCTATGTCAGTTTGCAGCTATCAATCAGGAGCTGTATTTGAAACTTTACCAACTGGTTTTATTTAAGTTAGATTTGTAACTTGGAAAACATTATAAATGGATATTATAATCTGAATCGATGATTTTTCCTGTTTTATTGATACGCATGTATCGAGGTATTGATTTTATCTGATGTTTTTTTGCAAAAGGGGATTTTATCCCATCAACAATAAAGAAGCACTTTGCGGGATTTAGTTTGTACAGGTTCACAATTGGAAGCCAATTATTAATGTTGTCATCAATACTGATTATGGCGTAAGCAGTGTTTGGCTTGCTCTTAACGTGATCGATCAACTTAGGTATATTTTCTAGACAGGGGGAGCACCAGCTGGCAGAAAAATCATAGATGATGTCTTTTCCATTATAAAGCAAATATAGGCTGTCTATTGGTATAGTTTTGTAGTCGCTATATCTAATGAGCATAGTGCTGTTCGATATTGTTTGAGTCAAGCTAAAGTAAGTTCTTTGGAGATGCATGGTGTAATCTAAATTTGATATGGCATCTTTGTATTTGGGGTAGTTTTCAAGAAATTCACTTTCTTTTCGAATTACTAGACGATTGAGAGCATTGAACAGCAGGATGTTCTGTTGGGTAGCGTTGTAGTTGTTTTTAATGAACTCAAATATATTCTGCTTTTCCGGATGTGTTGTAAGGTAAAAGTCATTATATTTTAGAACAGCGTTATTATAGAGATAGTTTTCACTATGCGCTTCTTGCTTCGAAATCAAGTGTTTTTTTCCAAGGAGTGCTGAAGCCTTCCCTGTTTTTGAAGCCTTCCCCGTTTTCAGACATTGAATAAATATAAAAATACACTTTAATGACATAGTGGGAAAGGGAATCTTCTTCTGTTACATTTTTAGATAATCTATCTCGACACAGGCCTTTACCGTTGGGGTCATTTTGGAGCATTTTCCTAACAGAAGCGCCGCTCTTTTTATTTAATATATCTGTATCTTAGATTGGGAGGAAGTTGGCTAGAAGGATAGCTAGAGATCACCACAAGCATTGTGGCGACAGCGAAGGCTTTTCCAACTAAATAATATTATGAAAACACTATTAAATGCATTGTTAAAACTAATTGAAATTGCAAGAATTCTTGGATTAGATAATCGTGATCTAAAGTATGCTGAAGATTTTTTAATGTATAATGAGTTCGGTTTGTGCTTTGACACAATAATAACACAGATGTATGAATATGATATTGAAATCGATAATGAGTTTTATGAATCAATTAAAAAAATAGGCGAAAGGATGACTTTAAAACAAGAAAGTTATTCTTTTATGAAAGAACTAATAAGGGATGAAAGCAATATTCCTAAACCGGTGAAAGATGAATTGTCAAGAATTATTGTAGGCTTAACAGAGTGAAAAGTATCTGCCTAAAGACGTGAAGAGTTTCTTGATGGCTAGAAAATTAGCATACATTGAAATGATACAACCTTTCTATTTAATATATCTGTATCTTAGATTAGCTTAGGAAGAAATTGGCTAGAAGAAAAGTAGGTAGAAATCACCACAAGCATTGTGGCGCCAGCTAGGGGTGCTGCTTGTATGTATAATTATTTAAAAAGTTCTAAAGTGTTAGGGCTAGCTCTGAAGGGTACAAGTTTTCAGAACGGTATATTTTTTCAAACGGGAGGTAATCCAGGTGTAAGCGGTCATATTGATGTGATGTTTGGAGGAAAGCCAACCGGTGGGTTTTATAGATTCGATTGCACTTATTATTGGGGAAAATGAAAAAATATTTAATTATAGTATTCTTAATTTCTATCTGTTTTATTATTAGCAAGTGTACGGGGATTCCAGAGCGAAATAATACTGCTGGAGTCGAAAGTAAAGATACTTTGGTTGGAGAGTTCAGTTATCCGCATAGCGTATTTAATGCCCGAAAATTTTACTTAATCGTTGACGGAGATACATCAGATTTTTATTGTGTTTTGGAAAGTGTTGATTATTCGGGTGAACTTAGGCTAGAAATATTCAATGATCCTAAGCATCGCAAAGTGGAGTTTAGGATACGGGATAATGCGGATGATGGGGAAGACGAATCTTTGGTTCCAGATACGCTTACTAGCGAAGAACAGATTCAAGAACTCAAGTATATTCTTGGTCATATTTCAAAAAAGTATGATTTGAGGGACTTGGGGTTTATTAAATTTGATGTTTTTTCGATAACTGGATTGACAAGCCAAATTGGTGAGACAATCATAGAGCAGAATATAGGCTTTGATTATAAAAATATTTTGGCAGCAATTGATGTTACGGTGAAAAAATCATCTTTTATTACTAATCTTAATACAATTGTTCGGCTCTACGGTATTGGGATGGATAGCATGTTCGTATGGGATAATAAATATTTAAGTGGAAACTTAGACATTCTAAAGGAGATTAAGCGAGCTGAAAAAAGCAAATTAAGAGACTCTTTATTAGGTCAGATTCCCATAAGCGCATTTATTGTCGTGAGGTTTAGGAAGTTGTGAAGTAGATTAAGGAATGATCTTATTTAAGAGGTTTCTAGGGACTGGGCTTGGGGAAAAAAGAGATAAAACTAACTCTATGGGGGTTGGATTTTGAAGAAGTGATAATCTATGAAACATATGATAGAAGCGTACAGAGTTATTTTCCACAGCTTAGTATTATTAATGCTAGCCCCGGTAATTCAATGTTGTACCTCCAAGGAAAATAATGAAAGTGTTGAAGTCGAAAGAGATTCTGTTGAAATAGTACTATACTATTTAACAGCAGAAATGACTAGTTATCCTCGTATGACAGCTGATCCAATTCTTTTTCAATATGGAGGATACAATGATTTGGGAATTGGCTATGTGAGAAGCGATGATTTTGATAGCCTTATAAAGGAAATTCGTAGTCTTAGGTTTAAAGCTTTTGATAAGAAATATTATAACAATTCGCAGTTTGTGCAATTCCGATTGTATGAAAAAGGAAAGTTGCAGCATTCGTACAGTCTAGCTCTCGATAACACTATTCTATCAATGGAAGAAGGAGTCTATGCCGAAAATGATTCTCTGGCCTTTTTGTTGAGGAAGTATGGACAGGTGTATTATAACTATATTCCTAAAGAGGAATTGATGAACAGTTTTAGAGAATTGAAAAAGTTTAATATTGATTCTAATAAGTTAAAATCAAACTATGATACTTATCAATACTTTTTTAATCAAATGAATTCACATGATATGGATTATGAGGATTACAATGTTAGAAAAATAGAGTTGAAGAGGAAGTAACAAAGCAATATCAGCTTAGGAGAAAGATAGCTAGAAGAATTGCTAGTGGGTGCCACAAGCATTGTGGCGCCAGAAGGAGGGAACTTTATTAAGAACGAGATAGTGAAGATTAATGTATGAATAATTGGAAGGATTTGCTGTCCCTTTTTAGGGGGAGGACAAAAAGAATAGTTTTGCAGGACATCCAATGAATAACTTTATCGATGGTAGGATTTATTTAAGAAAGATGAAGTTAGATGGTAAAATCCTAAAAAGATATCATGTGGAAAAAGGCGACTTTACGGGGTCGTCTTTTCATGATTGTTGGATAGAGGATTGTGTCTTTGAGGGGGCGTATTTCGAGAAGACGAATTTCACCGAAATGACTGATCATGGAAATGTTTTTAATGATTGTGATTTTATTGGTTGCAAGTTCAATAATGCCGTGTTAGGTTATAAAGGGACTAAATTTATAAATTGTAGGTTCACAAATTGTAATTTTACAAGGACCTTGTTTATTAGGGGGGAATTTGTTGGTGCTGTTTTTATCAATTGCAAAATGAAAGGCATCGATTTTAATGCCTCGTCTTTTGAGGAATGTATTTTCGAAGGTGAATTGAATGATTGCTGGTTTAGAGGAGGATTCTCAACCCAATTAGAAATGAAGAAGTTTGGAATTCCTAAAGTAAATAAGATGGAAAATGTTTCTCTTGAGAAAGTAGACCTAATCGATTTAACATTTAGCAATAATTGTGATTTGAGTACAGTGAAGCTGAATAATAACGGAAGTTATCTAAAGTTCGATAAATGGCTGAGGAGGCTTGATTTTTTGCAAGAGAGGTCAATTATTTTTTCAGAGGACGAAAGAGAACGAGTATTATTTTTTGTCAAGATATTTCGCTCTCATGCTTTAAGTCAAGATTGGTATATTTTAAATATTAACGATGTAGCTAGAGATTGTGAAAGTGAAACGCTTGCTTTTAAAATTATACAGATATTAAGCAGTTTTAAACAAGATATTTACCAAGTAGATTTATAGCTAGCACCGCTCTTTTAAGTAGTGTTAGTTTCTTTAATATAGCTTTGACTTAGTTTTAGGTAGAAATACTCCTTTTGCTGGCGCCTCTTGCCGCCTGTCCCGAATTCATTCGATGAGAGGTGCTTAAATAACTCTCTTTCATTTTGCGGTTAGTGTTCATTCCAACACCTCGCTTACGATGCCTATGCAAAGTAACAGGGGCATGTATCAGCTTAGCGGCGATTTTAGGTTGTTTGTTCATTTAGGGAGATTTTATTTTGCTAATCTTTCTAATTCTATAATCTTTTTGCCATGGTCCGTAATGGTGTAATAAGAAAGGAAGCCTTCTTCTGTGTTTTTTTGTTGCACTTTTAGCCAGCCTGCTTCGACGCAGGCTTTTATCGTTGCGGTCATTCTTGCGCTTTTGCGTTTGAGACCAAGATGTGAAAGTAATTCTGACTCCAGCTTTTCCTCCTGGCAAAAAGGAAGAAGCTCTGATATACGTTGGATATCTTGTGTAGTAAGACTAAGTTGATTTATTAAATCCTTCTTAGTAAGCTCTTTTATAATGTTATTAATAACCTTTTCAGATGGAGTAAACTCTTCTTTTAGTTCTAAGTGACTAAAAAGGTCTAAGTGCATTTGAGTTGGTTCAACATTAATAGCTAACGCTATTAATTGTAGTTCATAAGATCGAAGGTATGCGTTTTCATCATAGCATAATCTATTTACTCGTGTAATGCTAATACCAACTTTCCTAGCTACATCAGACTTGTTTACAGATCTAACTGCTAGATACTCACCAAATGCAGTTAATTTTTTTTGCTTAGCAACTTTCTTTTCTATAGACATGATTCTATTTGTGATATTTCTAAAAATATTTAAATAGAATGTTTTAATACATTTTGTTGTTTATTCGATACATAATGTATAAATTTGATTGAAATAAGTTTTTTGTATGAA
>JBEBQJ010000104.1:0-16716 GCA_040395455.1 Sphingobacterium yanglingense
CCAAAAATGGAGCTTTACTGGGAGAAGCAGTAGTCTTCAATAGCCCATTATTGTATCCTGACTTTGATTATGCATTAAAACAAAAGGGTGCTCTATTGGCCAAGGGAAGAATACTGGGAATACAGTTTTTAGAGTTATTTAGAGATAACCTCTATTTTGAACTGGCAGACCATGCCAATAGAATGGCAATGAAAATAGCTGAAGCCGCAGAAGAGATTGGTTATAATTTTTTAACGCGTTCTACAACGAATCAGGTATTCCCAATTTTACCCCGCCGTACTATTGATGAGCTCCATAAGAAATACCTGTTCTTCGAATGGAAAGCTATAGACAAAGACAATTCCGCTGTACGATTGATTACCTCATGGGCCACGCCAGAATCTGTGGTCAATGAGTTTATTACAGATTTAAGGTCATTGCAATAGATGGGGGCTAAACATGCTGTTGATGTAAAGCAATTCTATTACCTTCTGAATCTTCAAACTCTGCGACAAAAAAATTATATTTATTGTTCTTAGTCTTAGGATACAAAACATGTCCTCCATACTCGATTACTTTTTGAAGGGTATCGTCTATATTCTCAGTTTTAAAATATAGGATAACTCCATTTTTTGTCGGAATATATACGTCTCCCTTGGCCAATGCTCCCGAAATGCCTGACCTAGATTCTGAAAAAGGAAAAAGTGCCATTTCATAGTTATCGATAATCTCCTTTTCAAAAGCAAAGCCGAAGACATTTGCGTAAAAATGTTCACCCCGACGTAAATCGTTCACCGGAATTTCAAAATAGATGACAGGATTGGTAGTAGACATCGCTATACGTAGTTGATTTTTGTACCAGATAAATGTACTCAGTTTTCCTGAAATCTTAATTAAAGAAGTATACAATCACAAATAAAGAAGGTACCGCAATACCTACCCAAAGAAGGACGCCCAATACAAACGGCTTGATACCAACGGACCGCATTACTTTTAAAGACAAGCCTGAACCTATTAAAAAAAGCACGACAGTAAGTCCGCTTTTGGATAAGGCCACAATTGAGGTGCCTAGCTCGTGTAAAAATTGAACATAGGTATTGCCTAAAACTGCCAGTACAAAAAGACCAATGAAATAGGGTATTTTAATCTTGGTTCCCTTTTCCTTAAAAAGGAAAGCACTACCAAATGTTACAGGAATAATCCATAAGGCTCTGGTCAATTTGACAGAAGTTGCTATCTGTAAGGCCTGTTCGCCGTACCTACTTGCAGCTCCGACTACCGAACTCGTATCCTGTATAGCTACAGCGCTCCAAAGTCCAAATTGATTCTCCGAAAGATGAAATAAGTGACCCAAAGGAGGGAAAAGGAACAAAGCTATCGCATTCAATATAAAGATTGTCCCTAAAGCAACACTAATCTGTGCTTGCTTTGCTTTTATAACGGGCGAAATTGCTGCTATAGCGCTGCCTCCACAAATAGCTGTCCCTACTGTAATCAAGAAAGAGATTTTCTTGTCCATCTTAAATACTACTCCAACTATGTAACCTAAGATAAGTATCCCAAACAGAGAGCATACTGTCAATAAGAATCCATTCTTGCTTGCTCCGATAGTAGACTCTACATCCATTCCAAATCCTAATCCAATCACAGATACCTGTAATAAAATATGGGTCAACTTTGCCGTAGTATCTGGAAAAGGATTATTGAACCATTGGGCGATTATAACCCCTATCAAGAGTGCCAAAGGAGCCGAAATAAACGGAAATAAACAGAGTACCCCGACTCCGACAAAGATAATTGCTTGTATAGACAAGGGACGTCTATTTTTGAAAGTGCAGGCACTCTCCGATCTGTTAGCAAGTCTCTTATTTAATCTGTTGATATGTTCTTTTTCTGACATCATGTGTATTTTATTTTCTTCTTATTAGCTACAAATTTCAGCAGTATAGCTATGGAAAGAAAATGAGAAATCTCTATACGACATAACCCAAGGTTATGACACCTATTCCACAACATCACTATAGCTACCTACACAGAATAGCTCCTAATTTCACAACATTACCTCCAGCGTATTTCCTGCATCATCCATAGTGCTCCTGAAAGGAGTAAAAAACCGCAGCTTTCAACGAAAAGATTCCTATCTTTGACTATTAGATTGAATAAGCTTTCCTAAGTAAGCTTTAACACATAAATTAATACGTATCCGAAACGATAAATATCTGTATCAACTGATAAAAATTTTATGGAATTATATGATTTTGGCATAGTTGGTCTTGGTGTTATGGGAAGAAACCTCCTATTAAACATGGCCGACAATAAATTTGCCGTAGCGGGATTAGACCTCGACCTCGCTAAAGTACAGTCTTTAGAAAACGAAATTAACGACAACCATCAGGTAAAAGCTACCACATCGGTAGCTGACTTTACACAGGCCATCCGAAAGCCTAGAGCTATCATGTTGTTGGTTCCTGCAGGAAATCCAGTCGATAGCGCCATAAATAGCCTACTTCCCCATCTAGAAGAAGGAGATATTATTATCGATGGTGGTAACTCCTACTTTCCTGATACTGATCGTCGTTTTATAGAACTATCGAAACAAAACATACACTTCTTCGGAATGGGTATCTCTGGAGGCGAGAAAGGTGCCCGTTTTGGCCCTAGCTTAATGCCTGGAGGTGATAAAAATGCTTATGAACGACTACGCCCTATATTTGAGGCTGTTGCCGCCAAAGTAAATGGAGAGCCTTGTGTAACCTATCTGGGCAACGGTTCTGCTGGAAACTATGTTAAAATGGTCCACAATGGGATAGAATATGGTGTCATGCAGCTTATTGCCGAAACTTATGACTTAATGAAACGTGGTTTCGGAATTTCGGATGATAAAATACAGCAAACATTTGCAAATTGGAATAAGGGAGAATTACATTCATTTCTAGTAGAAATTACTTCTGAAATCCTGAATAAATTTGACGAAGATGGTCAACGTCTTGTCCACGTAATCTCTGATTGGGCAAAATCAAAAGGAACGGGTAAATGGACTTCACAAAATGCAATGGATCTACAAGCTCCGATCCCAGTAATAGATGCAGCTGTAACGATGCGTGATATGTCTAAGTTAAAACCTGAGCGTATACAGGCTGCGAAAAAATTAACTTGGGCTCCTTCAATTGATGCTATAAACGAAGATGAGGTCATCGAACAAATAAAAGATGCCTTCTATTTCGCCATGTTAAACACATACGCACAAGGGCTAGCACAGCTTACCATAGCGTCCGAAACATACAACTATGGCTTAAACCTAGAACAAGTTGCTAAAATATGGCGTGGAGGCTGTATCATCAGAGCTGCGGCTTTGGAAGATTTCAGACAAGCCTATAGCCGTAATCCGGCATTAAGAAACATCCTATTGGATGATACGATCGCACAGAATATAGCGGCAAGACAAGAGGGTGCTAGAGCTACGATCAAATATGCTATTGACGGTGGTATCCCATTCGGTGCGTATATGAATGCCTTAGCGTATTTCGACTCGTATCGTTCGGAGCGTATGCCAACGAACATCATACAAGCACAACGTGACTATTTTGGCGCACATACCTATGAACGCATAGACCGTGAGGGTTCGTTTCATACGCAGTGGGATTAAGATAAATTGATTACCTTTTTTATAATACAATGAAGACCAGTAAAAAAGCCAGACCTTCCATTATAGTAATTTTTGGAGGTACGGGAGATTTGGCGAAGCGTAAATTGATACCCGCTTTTTACAATTTGTTTTTAGATAATTGGATGCCTGAAAAATTTGCTATTATTGGCCTAGGCCGTAGCGAACTTGATAATACCACATACAGGTCACATCTTGCTGAAGGTTTATCTGAATTTTCTAGAACGGGGGCACCCGAGCAACAAAAATGGGAAGAATTCAACCCTAATATTTCTTATTTCCAATCGAATATCGATGATATCGATTCGTATAAAGCGCTGGCAGCTCAATTGGACGCGCTGGATGAATTGTGGGGTGAACGTGCAAACAGATTGTTTTATCTTTCTGTAGCTCCCCGCTTTATTGAAGCAGCTACCTTACATATTAACGAATCTGGCCTTGCTAGTAATCCTGAAAAGGACCGTATTGTCATCGAAAAACCTTTCGGAAATGATAAAGATACGGCTGTTGCACTAAACAAACTTTTGAGGCAAACCTTTCAAGAAAAGCAAATTTATAGAATCGACCACTATCTGGGTAAAGAGACTGTACAGAATATTCTTGCCTTTCGATTCGGCAACGCGCTTTTTGAACCGCTTTGGAATAGAAACTTTATCGATTCCGTTCAAATCACCGTTGCTGAGCAAGTTGGGGTTGAAAACCGTGGAGGATTCTATGAAAGTGCGGGAGCATTGAAAGATATGGTGCAAAACCACCTCTTACAAATATTATGTATGGTGGCTATGGAAGCCCCTGCTTCTTTCAAATCGGAAGAGATACGAAACCGCAAGGTGGATGTATTGCGGGCTATACGTCGTATCAAACCGGAAGAGGTACAACGTTATGCAGTACGTGGACAATACGGTGAGGGTTGGTTACAGGGTAAAAAAGTACCTGGATACCGAGAGGAAGAAGGAGTAAATCCTGAATCAAATACAGAAACATTTGTAGCGGTTAAGTTCTTTTTGGACAACTGGCGCTGGCAGGGTGTGCCTTTTTATTTACGGACAGGGAAACGGATGCAGGAGAAACACTCGTCGATTACCATACAGTTCAAACCTGTGCCACACTCTACGTTCTCTGATGGGCAGATGGATAATCTGATGCCCAACAAGCTGACGATAAATATACAGCCTCAAATGGACATCCGCTTACGTTTTATGACGAAGCGTCCAGGTTTGACGATGGCACTAAACCCTTCGGAAATGGTCTTCGATTATGATACCTGCTCGACTCAATCACCGGAAGCATACGAAACGCTATTGCTCGATGCGCTTAATGGTGACGCTACGCTCTTTATGCGTTCAGATCAGGTCGAAGAGGCTTGGGATGTGATCACTCCAATACAGGAGGCATGGGAAAGCAGAAGTACACTTGATTTTCCAAACTATGCTTCAGGAACCTGGGGTCCAGAAAATGCAGAAGCCTTGGTCGCTCAAAACGGTCATGTATGGGCAGTAAATGCACATCACAAATCCAGATAAAAGGGCTTTTAGCCAAACTAGATGAGTTGAGTATAGTTATACATTAAAAGTTTGAGAAATTGATACAGATATTTGAAAACACACAATTATTGACTGAAGCGGCTGCCGCTCTGTTTGTAGATACCGCAAAGAAAGCAATAGCTGAACGCGGAAAATTTACGGTGGCGCTCACTGGTGGTTCTTCTCCTATAGCTTTACATAAGCTACTTGCATCTGCAGCGTATCGAGAACTGATAGATTGGCAAAAAGTATTTGTCTTTTGGGGTGACGAGCGTTGGGTGCCATTTGAAGATGAACGTAGTAATACGACAATGGCATTTGAAACATTATTGAATCATGTTCCAATCCCAAAAGAACAGATCTACGCAATGTACAGTGAAACGGCAACTCCAGTGGAGTATGCAGCCCAATACGAAAAAACGATAAAAGCAGTGGTAGGTGAAGATGGTTCGTTTGACCTAATCTTATTGGGCATGGGCGATGATGGGCACACGGCATCTTTATTCCCTCACACAGCTGTGCTTCATGAAGATAAAAAATGGGTCGATGCTTATTACCTAGAACCTCAGAGCATGTATAGAATCACACTAACTGCACCGCTCATTAATAAGGCTAAAAATATTGCTGTACTTACATTTGGTGAGAAGAAAACCAATGCATTATATGAGGTATTAGAAGGTGCAAGAAATGTAGAAGAATACCCTTCTCAGCTACTGAACCCTATAAATGGTACTTTGGTATTCTTAACAGATAAGGTTGCTGCGAGCAGACTGAATATCTCGAAATAAATACGGTATTTTATTTTATAAAAAAGTGGTCACGCATTTTATATGCGTGACCATTTTTTTTATAACCTGGACTTTTTAATGAAAGCTCCTAAAGACAACAGGTCTATTAGGAGCTTCAATTCTAAAGCTAGGAATTAAGCTTCTTTATTGCTTGAATACGACGTAGTAAATCAGCATAATGATCTGCTTCAAATCCTTTGCTGCCTTTGGCCATTTTCTTAACCCGTATTTCAGTATCATTGAGCTCACTCAAGATTAAAATCCGCATATCAGAAAGATTTGGATTGTAAGGTGTAAGACCTGCTGCAGCGTAAGCAGTCTCCTGTACAGGTTTATCCAATTTCAACATTACACCAAGACGGTCTACATAGGCACGTTGTAATCCACGTTTGAACATATCATCCTTGGCACCTTTAAATATAGAACTGGAAACATCTGTCAATAGCTCCTTGACGGTATAAGCTTTTGTACCATTCTTAAATTCATTATCGATCATACGGGCAAAACCATAGGTTTCTAACAGTGATGTCAATACCTGATTTTGCATCTCTTGCACTTTATTAGCCATAGTACCGTAGTCAATACGCTTCATCAGATTGGTATCCAACAACCAGTAAGGTGTCTCGAAGACATGTTTGTTGACAAAAGCAACAGCTCCTTGTTGCCTTTCTTTAGCAACATAAGTATATACTGCTCCAGCTTCGCTCTTGGTTTTGTAGTCCTCAGTCATCGCCCCTACATATGCTATAGCATGGTTGATATAACGACGGTACTGTCCGATCAAGTCCTTGTAAAGATCTTTCGTATCTTCCAAACTACCATTCTGTTCGTAGGTCCATTTTTCCAAATTAGGAAGGATATACTTTAGGTTCGCAATACCGTACTCTCCGGCTTTGACGGCATCATTTCCCAGGTCTTCACTTTGTGCCCTAGGATCCATAGACCCTTGCTTTCCGTAATAGTACAACGGATCTCCAGCCTTCTCCTGTATCTTAGCTTCCCACCAATCGCGATCTTGCTCAGGTGTCCGACCTCCGTGATGACGATATCCGAAATCAATAGCAAAACGATCGTATGCCCCGATTTTAGGATAAATATTTTTTACTCCGTCACCAGGCTGCGCTACATAATTAAAACGTGCATAATCCATAATGGACGGTGCTGTACCATACTTCTCTGTAAACGACGGTGAACGCAATGAGTCTACATCAAAGGCGTAGCTGGAACCAAAGTTGTGCAATAGCCCTAAACTATGTCCTAATTCATGTGAAGATACAAAACGGATCAATTGTCCCATTTGCTCATCAGACAGTTTTGCACCACGTGCTCCCTCATTGATCGCAGCAGTCTGCACGAAGAACCAATTGCGCAATAAGGACATCACATTGTGGTACCATCCTACATGACTCTCAACAATCTCACCTGAGCGCGGATCCGAAATACGCGGACCGTAAGCGTTCTCTATCTCCGACGCGAAGTAACGGATCACGGAATAGCGAGCATCTTCGGTACTGAATGTAGGATCCTCTTCAGCTGTAGGCGCTTCTTTACCTACAATAGCATTCTTGAAACCTGCGGCCTCGAATGCCGAGTTCCAATCATTTACTCCTTCGATAAGGTAAGGAACCCATTTTTTTGGAGTCGCTGGATCGATATAGAAGACAATCTGTTTCTTCGGTTCGACCAGTTCGCCACGTGCATAGGCTTCTGCATCTGAAGGTTCAAGGCGATAACGTTGTATAAAAGCATTGCGCGTTACCTTTTGATCATTCGCACCGAAATCCAACTTTCGATTAGAAAAATACCCCACACGCTCATTTTCATAACGCGCCTGCATAGGTACCTTAGGCAACAGAACCATAGAGGTATTCAAACCAAAAGTCATCGTACCCACTGAATTGTCTGCCGGGAGCACTGGTGATTTGAAGGTCTTTACTGTCCGCACCTCTACATTCTCTGGGAAAGACTTAATGGTATCGATATAAGATTTCTGCGCATCAATACCTGCAATCTTATAAGTCTTCTTTAATTTTTCAGGCAATGGCATACCCGGTATCTCACCGTTATAGAAATCGGTTACATCGATAACTACATTTTTGCCTCCATTATTGAAAGCTTTGATATCAAAAGCAGCTAATATCGGAAGAGCATTGGAATTGGCAAGTGCAGCATCCATATCTCGATTTACAGTTGCGATATAGGCATAACTCGGTACGCGTATGTATATGGTATTCTCGCGACGTTGCCATTGCCAAAGCTGCTCATTCAACATCTCTCCGCCATACTGAGAACGGAACTCTTTTAAACCTACTGGTGTCTGTGTAAAACGCGTGACAACCAACATATCGCGATTCAGCAAGGTATCCGGGATCTCCATATAATACTTATCATCTACTTTGTAAGTATTAAAAAGTCCTGTTGATTTCTTTGCATCGCTACCTATAAGGTCTTCAAACTTCTTGATCTTATCTTTTTTAGATTTATCGGATTGCTCTTTCTTTTCCGACTCCACCTTGCCCGGAAGATTAACCAAGCCTCCCCATTTACCAGATTGCGCTACGGTTACAGTACCTTGCAAACTTAATATCGCCAACGCGATTCCTAATTTATTTTTATATCTCATTATCAATTATATGCAATTCGAAAAACTACCAGTTTGGATTCTGTGGCTTCAGATTCGGGTTTACGCCCATTTCTACTAGAGGAATTGGAAACCAATAATTCTTATCCTCGAAAACACGTGATCCCGCATTTTTGTCTTTATAAGAAAGAGTACCATTAGTCGCTTTGGTGATAGTCACCCCTCTCACCGATTTATTGAGGACAGTAGTGGCCTGTTTCCAGCGCTTTAAGTCCTGATAGCGGATATCATCTTCGAAAGCAAGTTCTATACGACGCTCGCGATGGATACGTTCGCGCATCTGCTCTTTATTCAATCCCGCTGGAATATCAGGCATACCAGCACGCTTACGAATCGCATTGACCGCATCGTATACTGCTACACTTGGGCCATCCGCTTCATTCTTTGCTTCAGCAAAGTTTAAGAGAACCTCCCCGTAACGCATAATGACCCAATTTGTACTACTTCCGAAATTCTTGTCCTTATTAAAGTCAAATTTTTCGTCCATAAACTTACGGATATAGTATCCCGTAGGAGTCGGATTGGTTCTTGGCAAATCCTTACCTCCAGTGAACGTCTCAACCTCACGTCCTTTAAAATCTGCCCCATTAAATAGAATAGATTTTGCAAAACGAGGGTCGCGGTTCTTGTATGGATTAGCAGGATCGTAACCCGATCCGGCTTCCTCTATACGAAGACCGTTAGCCATTTCATAGCTATCGACAATATCCTGCGTAGGACAGTTGATACCTTTACCTCCATAGCCCGCAGGAGTATTATCCTGATCATAAGCATGCATCTTCTCTCCTTTTATCCCGTTATAACGGACTTCTAAAATCACTTCAGGCTTGGTCATGATATTCTTGTTGACAAACACAGCCGCATAATCCTTCTTAAGCTCGAATGCATTGGATTCCATAACAGACTGTGCTGCTTCGGCTGCCAATTTCCATTTCGCTGCTTCATCACCTGTATTGACCAAGGGGCTCGCTCCCCATAATAGTACGCGACTCTTAAAGGCTGCTGCAGCTTCCCTGGTAATACGTCCCCAATCTTCCTTACCATAGGTACTCGGTAATTCTTTTATTGCAAGATCTAATTCCTGTAAAACAAATTGTAAGCCCTCTTCATGTGTAACTTTCATCGGCTTGTCTTCCGCCTCTTCGATAGATTGGTGCTTAAGCAATAACGGGGCATCCTTGAAAGAAGCAAATACGGTAAAATAGACATAAGCGCGCATAAAACGAGCCTGTCCTAACAAGACTTTACGCTCTTCTTCATTCAAGACATTCGTTACGGCGGCCCGATTAATGAAAACATTCATCTTTCGAATCTTTGCGTAGCTTTCTTTCCATAAATTAGACTCCGGAAATGAACTACTTAGTAGAAAATCGCCTGTATGGTACCCGGCCAACTTACCCAAATTACTACTAACCAACTGTATATCATCAGTCTTTGCTGCCGGAATGTAGGTATCAAAGCCCGTTTTTAGGAAGGTGTAAAACTCATTGACCGATAATTTTATTAATTCAGGATCTTTCCAAACCACCTCTTCGGATACTAAATTGAGAGGTTTTCTATCTAAGAAATCCTTTTGACAAGAGCTTAAAGCCAATGCTAAGGCCAATGTACTCAAGGATAATATATGACTTTTAATTTTCATGGATTTTATTCTTTTATATATTAAATACCAACACGTAAGCCCAACGTATAGATTCGTTGTGGCGGATACAAACTAGCCGATGCCCCTGTAGATTCTGGGTCAAAACGCTTGCTCTTACTAATTGTAAACAGGTTCTGTCCTTGGAAATTGATTCCTAAAGACTTAATACCTGCACGTTTGATCCAATCTTTCGGAAACTCGTAGGCAACCTGTGCTGTGCGTAGCTTGAGATAGTTACCGTTTTTCACGTAGAACGTCGATGGCAACCTGTTATTTTCATATTTGGACAATAGACGAGGATAAGAAGCGTCTAAATTTTCGGGTGTCCAGCGATCGAGATGCAAGTCATAAAAGTTGGCCAAGTCATCGTCCGGTTTGTAGTTGATATATACATTTGTCGATGCCTGAAAGAATGCATCTACAGATAAGCCTTTCCAGGAAGCACCTAAATTCAAACCATATACTGTTGGAGGGAAAATATAAACTGCTTCAAAAGCACGGTCAGGACTACCACTGTACAGCTCGACCACGCCATCGCCATTCATGTCCACATAACGGATATCGCCAGGCTTGGGTTCGAATGGCTTGCCGTTCGGACTTGTCACATATCTTGGCCATGCTTTGGTATCCGCTTCATTACGGAAGATCCCATCCGCTTTCAGAATACGTGCCATACCGATAGTAGATCCTTCCTGACGTAATCCAGGTAATACCGCATCATTCTCTCCGTAGTCCACGACTGTACTCTTCGTATAGGTCATATTCAATCGTGCATTGACCCGTACGTTGCCAAGTGTATTTCTATGGGACACGGATGCCTCATAGCCGTAATAGCGCTCTTTTGCAAAGTTTTGCAAAGCTGGATTGATACCGAATGTCAATGGTACGTCGTAGCTTCTCGACCGTAGGATATCAAATTTATTCTTATTGTAGTAATCGACTTCAAAGCCCAATTTGCCATTCCAAAGTGTTGCATCAATACCTATATCAAAAGCGTCAACTTTTTCCCAGGTGATATTTGTATTTGGAACAGTTGTATTTGATATACGGGCCAAAGGACTCATATTGTCTGAAGTACCGAATACGTAACCAGCAGGAATCAACGCATAATTATAGAAGTAGGTATATAGGTTTCCTCCGTCGTTCCCTAAGCGGCCAAAAGAACTTCTTAACTTAAGATTGTCTACGAAAGCAAAACGTTCTTTGAAGAAATCTTCTTCGGAAATGTTCCAAGCTGCTGATAATGCAGGAAAGAATCCATTACGCTTGCCCTTTGGATAGTACGGAGAGCTATCATAACGGAAGCTTCCTTCCACGATATAGCGCTGATCGTAGTTATACTGTACCCTTCCGACCATACTGCGTCTAGCATTCTCTGACGCTGAACCTAAGTTCTTTTGTGTCTTAATATCCCCTAGAAACAATTGATCTAAACTAGAAACAGGGAAATTGCTACGCTCGGCAGAAAATACATCACTCTTGAATTCATTTTGCTCGTACAACGCCATAGCATCAATGTTGTGCTGTCCAAAATGACGCTTATAATTTAATTTCAGCTGTATATTGACGTTACTGTTCTGGTTGTACGACTGTTCCATCCGTGCCTTTTCGGTACCATTTTGTAACGTATATTCCTCTTTGGTCTCTGCTAATGTATATTGAGGAAACGGAATAGCGAAAGACTTCTGAAACGAACTATTACGGTCGACAGCTACAAACGCGCCTGCTGATAGTCCTGGTACAAAAGGTATTTTTTGCGTTAGCCCAAAACTTCCTGTAAATACATTACGTGTATTTCTCTTATACCCACTATCGGCCATCACATCTGTAATAGGATTACCTGCGTAGCCCGAAAATGCATACAGCCCATTCGAAAAACGAGAAGGCATTACAGAACCCAATGCTGCTAAACGTCCAAAAATATCTTCTGGATGATTGTATGGATTGTCTGCATTCTCAGTGATATAGTTTAATGAAACCGATAGGTTCGTATTTGGTGTTACATCGTAATCTGTATTACTAACGATACCATAGCGCTTCATGCCAGACGTCTTCATCAAACCATTCTGATCGGTAAAAGAACCTGACAGAAAATAGCGGGCATTCTTACCACCGCCACCGATATTAACATTATGCTTATGTAATAAAGCCGTTTTATCCAAGACATCACTATACCAATCCGTATTTGGATAACGATCCGGATCAGAACCATCTAAGAATTTTTGTAGTTCTTCGTCCGTATATTTCCTTTTTGGTGAACTTCCTAGCTCAGCGATATCATTAGCATACATCTCATTATTCAACAAAGCATAATTGTAAGAATCTAAGAACTTAGGCAACCGCGTGCTCTGCTGTATCCCAAACTGACCTGAATAATTAATATCCAGACGATCACGATATCCTTTCTTGGTGGTAATCAATATCACACCATTAGCACCGCGTGTACCGTATACTGCGGCAGATGCATCCTTCAGCACCGTGACGCTTTCAATTGCATTGGGATCTAGCTTATCTATCTCCATCCCAATCAGGCCCTGCCCTTCACGCGCTACACCATCAATCACGACCAACGCCTCGCCCATACCACGAATCTTTAGGGTAGCACGATCACGATCCGGCGCACCGGATATCATATTTGAACTTATACCTGGCGCTCTACCCATTAAGGTATTCGAAATATTAACCGCTGGTGACTTGGAAAGCTCCTCTCCTTTTATTGTATTGATAGCACCAGTAACTACCTTTTTCTGCTGTGAACCATAGCCCACTACCACGACATCAGTCAATTCGTTGACCGCTACAGAAAGCGTCATCGTTATTGGCTTATTCACCTCTTTGACCTTATACTGTCCTTTTTGATAGCCTAAAAAGCTAAATTCCAGGATATCATCTGATTTTGCAGCTATTGAGAACTTTCCTTCCGTATTGGTCGTAACCACTGCTCCTGTCCTGGTATTACGGATAGTCGATCCTGCAATCGTATTTCCCTGATCGTTACGTAACACTCCGCTCACCACTGCCTCCTGCAGAGCGTTGTTAGCGGCCGAGCTAGCTATTGCTACTTTTTTCTTCTTTAGTACGATACTCTTGTCTTTGATGACGTAGGTAATATCTGTTCCAGCTAAAGCCATATCCAGTGCCTTGGCGACAGAAAGTCCATCAATGCGAATACTCTTTACCCCTTGGTGTTCCAGTAATTGGTCATCATACAAAAAGTTGTACCCTGTTTGCTTTTGTATTTCTTTGATCAGTTTTTCCATCCGGATCTGGTTCTCCCGGATATTGACTACCTGGGCATCTCCTTGAAAAGACACCAGAGTAAAAGCCACTGCTACCGGCAATACCTTTGTCTTCACCGCCCATAATGCGGTCGAAAGATTCTTATTCCATCTTTCTTTCTTTTGGTTGTACTTCATTTTATTAGTTAATTGTTTAGGCTGCTTTACTCAACGTTAGTTTTACGCTATATAATTTAAATGTTCAAAAAGCTCATACTTAAATCTATTTTCTCAAATAGACTGTTCTTCCTTTAATGGAATAATTCAATAATTCCGTATAACTGAATAGATCCAGTGTTTCGGATAGGTTGCTATAACGGGTCAAAGAACCCGAGAATGTTCTTGCTAACAATTCTTCTGACCCTTTCTGAATGATAAATTCAACATCATACCAGCGCTCCAGCTTCTTCATAATGTCCGTCAAAGGTTCTTTAACAAATACAAAGCGATTGTCTTTCCAAGCCGTAACCGATTCAATATCTACCACACGTCTTGTCAATCGACCACCAAATGCATCACTCTGCATACCTGGCTGTAACTCCATCTGCCTATCTCCCGTATTAACCGTTACAGCCCCTGTCACCAAAGTTGTCTGAATGTGTTCTTTCGAGTAAGCAGATATATTAAAGCTGGTCCCGAGCACCTTGACGGCATGATCTTGACTCTGTACAACAAACGGTTGTTTCTTATTCTTGGTCACCTCAAAGAAAGCCTCCCCTTCTAGATATACTGTTCGATTTGCTTCGTTAAAATGAAGAGGAAAACGTAGTGATGAAGCCGCATTCAGCCACACTTGGGTACCATCTGCTAAGACGAGTCTATAATGTCCTTTTTTAGGTACTTCTATCGTTCGCCATATCGTTTCCGAATTTCCGGTATTTAATAGGTTTCCTTCACCATCTTCAAGACCACTTTGTCCTACGAACAATTCGCCTTGCTCACTTAGGTTGAGTGCTGTTCCATCGGCCGAACGAAGGATAGCTGCATAACCACCTGGTGCAACGTCTTCTTTGGGAAGCTCGGCAACAATAAACTGTTGTTCAGCGGACTGTTTCCAAATAAAATAAGTACTAAATAAAACAAATAGTGCTGCTACAGCAGCTGCAAATGGCCAGTAACGGAAGAATCGAACCTTAGCTCCGCTATTTCGCTCTAGGCCCACGGTTTCAGAAAAACGATTAAAGGCTGGCTTCCAATTTTGAGCATATTCTTCGGGATTTAATTCTACCAACGTATCGTTAAGGAGGTTATCCAGAAAAGTGGTATTTACAGGATCCTGTACAATCTCTATCCACTCCAGAAGTTCTTCGGTGGTCAGCGATTCGTGAACATATTTATGGTATAAAAAGGTAATTCGTTCTACTTTCTTCATGATCAGGTATAAGGTCCCTAAAATATAATGACGAAATAAGGGGTGTAAGGAGTACTAAACAATAGCTATTTTTTAACAAAAACACATAAACAACTGCTATTCAATGAATTATTTTAAAAAAGAAATAATCTTTAAACAATCAGAAATGCAGATATTAAGTAAGGGAATAGTAAACAGACATGTATTTTACATGCGATTTAAAATTAAGAAAGCAACAAGGATGGATTGTACTTCTCCATGATGACGGATATACAAACGTAACGCTTTTAGTGCCCTAACGACATAAGTTTTGGAGGTATAGATCGATATTCCCAATTGCTCTGCAATCTCTTCATGGGACAGACCTTGATAGCGACTAAGCATAAATACTTCTCTAATATTTAATGGCAAAGAATCTATCCCGTTCTGCAGACAGCTCTCTAGATCTTTATACAAGACCTTTTGTTCTGGTCCGAGTTCATCATCACTCAAATAGACAATCAAGTTTTCAATATTCTCGGTGACTAAGACACGTTTCTTCAAAAAATCAAGGCTAGCATGCCGCGCCACGGTATAGATATAAGCATCAAGATTCCGTATCGAGGGAAGTTCTTGTTTATTGTTCCAGATCTTGATGAAAATTTCCTGTGTCAGGTCCTCCGCTTGGATCTCGGATTTGACTAACTTATGCACCAAAGCATTAATACGAGGCCAGTAGGTCGCAAATAGCTTTTCATAAGCTTCATTTGTTCCTTCTGAAAGCTGTATTAACCAATCTTCATCAACAATTAGTTCAGACATATACTAGACTCCTAAAAACAAGCAATCGGTCTGAATATCAATCAGAAACACCCTATTTTAAACTTGCGGAACAAATTTAGACAATTCTACGTAATTATCAACTCATGGCTTTCCGATTCAAATTCATATTGATGTCACAAAATAAGTACAGCGGACTTTCATTGTTCCCAAAGTCATCATCAGTCGCTCCACTTGATTCAACAGACAGCGTACTTGATCCATCGCCTGTACCAGTTGATGATTAGGTTAGTCCATTTGAATCATCATCTGTTCTGTTTGATCGTACGCCCGGCTCAATTGATTATACTTTTAGGTCAACTGATTCATCATTAAGCTCATCTGGTTATACTTCCAAGCCAACTGATTCATCATTAAGCTCATCTGGTTATACTTCCAAGCCAACTGATTCATCATCCAGCTCATCTGGTTATACTTCCAAGCCAACTGATTCATCATCCAGCTCATCTGATTATACTTCCAGACCAACTGATTCATCATCCAGCTCATCTGGTTATACTTCCAGGCTAACTGATTCATCACTCGCCCGACTTAATCTAACGGTTGCCTCAAAAGGACATCCTAATTGGAGCCCTTTCTATCACTGCAGGATCACTATCCCCACTGGGATTGGTTCAGCCCCTCAACCCCGAACACATCCCTGAACCTCCTTCGGATCGAACCTCTGGCTTCGACCCTAAAGGGCACAAAAAAACCTCAACTTTCCAAATCAGGTTACTTATCCCTCTGGGATTGGTTCAGACCCTCAACCCCGAACACATCCCTGAACCTCCTTCGGATCGAACCTCTGGCTTCGCCCCTAAAGGGCACAAAAAAAGCCTCAACTTTCCAAATCAGGTTACTTATACCCACTGGGATTGGTTCAGACCCTCAACCCCGAACACATCCCTGAACCTCCTTCGGATCGAACCTCTGGCTTCGCCCCTAAAGGGCACAAAAAAAGCCTCAACTTTCCAAATCAGGTTACTTATACCCACTGGGATTGGTTCAGACCCTCAACCCCGAACACATCCCTGAACCTCCTTCGGATC
>JBEBQJ010000105.1:0-16659 GCA_040395455.1 Sphingobacterium yanglingense
AGGCAGATGAGCCCATTGCGTCATTAATGTGCGATAGGTGTTCTTGATGATGGTCTCCATCAATTCCGCTGTCTCTGCAGGGTTGGCTTTCATTCGCTTCTTCCAACTTAGAACCGGTATACATCGATGCTACTATAAGGAATGTATAAGCTGTTTTCCTTTCGCTGTTAAATAGTACTGCTGCTTGCTACTGGTAGGTTTGTTTGGGTAAGACTTTAATATCTTGTCTTGAATGTAATCCACATTTATCTTTGAAGGCAGAGCATCACAATGAAAATACATAGAGATACGTCGTGATACAGCCTTCGTATGCTACGAAGGCTGTATAGATTTAGTATAGATTAGTTGGACATCGACTTTACTTCGGCACCGAGGCTTTGCAAAAGAAAACTGACAGGAACTTTAGAAGCTTTCTTTAATTGTATAAATTGGTCCGCCGCCATAGGTACAACATAGTAGAGGCCATCGTCCGGTTTCATAACTATTGTATAATCTTTAGAATTTCCAGCTTTAAACTTCATATTGACATAACCCAAATACTGTACGCCCACATCTGAGCCCACAAATGTTTCAAAAAGAGCAATACCGTCCAAATCTGTTGTCATGGCATGAGATGGTACCAACCATCTATAGATAAGGGCACCCGGCATAGGGGTATCTGTTTCATCGATCACATAAATCCTGTAGGTCTTTAACGTACTTTGTCCAAAAACAACATTTGTCAAAAAACCAATAAACATCATGGACAGGAGAATAATTGCAATTTTTTTCATCTTCTTGGTTATTAGATTAACGATTTAGTTTTTATTCATCAAGTTAAGCATTTATTTAATTATGTCAATCATTCTTCACTCACTTTAGCTAGAATACTTTCTTTGCTATAAAGTGTAGTCGTAATAATTCATTGAACAAATCTATTATTTTCTCCTCCTATTACGTAAGACTAAAGTTGCCATCCCTCCTATCAGTAAAGGAACTACTGCTAAAAATAGAACTTTTTGCCAATTTATGTTTGATCGACTGGCTTTGACAGTTAAATCGGGCGCTTTTTCCTTCGGGCCGCTAACCGGGTATTTGCCATCTGAAAACCATTTGAAGATGCGCATTGCAAAAGATGTATTGACGGAACTGATATTGAAACGGCTCATCTCCGCATTGCTCATAAAATCAGCATCACCTACTACTATAATCTTCTGCTTATGATTTCCTACGGAACGGTCTAGCTGCGTGGCGGTAGCTATTCCTATGCGGGAATCAACTCGCTCATTAAAATGCACCTTCTCTTTGGCTAGGTCAAATGGGCCGACCTTATTCCAGGTTGTAGAGCTGTCGGTCACCAATAGCGGCGTGTATCTAAAGGTACTGTCCTGATTAATTCTTTCGATCCCCATAGCTTTATTCATTACAACTAGGGCGCCATCGTAAAACTTATAACCTTCTTCCTTAGCCTGTTCTGTAAACTGTACACGCAACAAATCTGCATCAAAGTTTTCACTCTCCTGTAGTAAGGTGCCCGGAACAAATCGTAAGCCAAGCTTGTGGGCAATAGGATGTAAAAAAGGCATCCCCGCTGGTTCGGCTGCCAATAACAGATTGCCGCCACGATCGATATACTGATATATAGCCTCAAGTTCTTCATTACTAAAGGCTTTTTGAGGATCTGCAATGACAAGTCCGACTCCATTAAAGTCTCGTAATGCTTCAATAGTAATCTGCTCAACGATAAAGCCTTGATTAATGACTGAGCCGCGAACGTTATTACCGTTAAGAAATAAGCTATAGGATGACTCCATATGATTGTCTATGCTTCGCTCATCATGCCCTCCTAATAATCCTATCTTACCTGGGCCATCTAAAAGCCGTAAAAGTGCTGCTGAAATCTCTGATTCGCCTGGATACTGCAACATATCATCGTACATACGTAATGGTGTGCTCTGCCCTTGGTAATGAAAATACCTTACAAAGGAATTGGACTCTTTGGCTATCTCTGGATATTGTTTCATCTGCTCTGGTGTAAGTAATCTCTTAAAACCGAACCCTAAAGCATCTGCTGACTTCTGAGCCTTGCTGAGCATCGTCTCATTAGAATCTAATCTCAGGTGAGGTACACTATCGTAATAGGCGATGTATTCCATCTGAAGCTGGGGAATAAACCGTTGATACCCTTCAAATCTCCTTTTGTCGGATGTACGGTTCTTGGGCGCTCCAAACCCTGCTTTATGATCTAATACATTGACAAAGCTTACCAGTTTTATAGGATCGGTAATACGTGCTGATATCGCTTGCGCTGCTGGCGATATAGTGACATCTTTTATCTGTGTGGTATCATAGTAAAAATTGAACCTAGGTAATGAACTGAGGTAGCCTATAGCGGATAGGATTAGACCTAATCCTACATATTGTAGACTTTTCTGGGGCAGACTGAGCCCTACTCGTTCTTGAACAATACGAAGTATGGTAATACCTAGAAAGAACGTGATAATCAAAAGAAAATAAAACAGATCTCTCGTAGTGAATAGACCATTGACCATACCTTCGGCACGGCCGCTTAAAGATAACCATTGGGTAATCTCCCGTAATCCGTCAAACCCTGCTCCTAATACTGGTGCATAATTCAAAAATGCCAATAGTGTCAATGTACTGATGGCGGCAACAATCTGATATGCGGTAAGGCTAGACATGAACAGTCCGATTGCTGCATAGGTACATATTAATAGGAATAAACCAAAAAGGCCTGAAAGCACGAATTTGAGATCCATATGAGCTATGGAGTAATAAGCTGAAAAGGCATATAGACTTAATAAAGCTACGACTAAAAGAGCATAGGCTACTATGGAAAGGTACTTGCCCAGCACAATCTGACTAGCGGTAACTGGAGATGATTGCAACAACTTGATAGAACCGCTCGTGTACTCGCGACTAAAAATACTCATGGTCAACAAGGGAATATAGAGATATAAATACTCAATCAGACTTGTGAGCATACCATACTCTCCTGCAAACAGAACGCGTGTCACAACTGTCAATGGGCGCTCTAACTGCTGGTAGGTCTCTTGGGTATAAAGGTTGTCCGTATAATTCAGCCCACACTGGACGAATAGGATAATCATTATAATCCACGCAATGGGTGAATAGAATAAGACACTCAGCTCTAAACGTGCAATTCGAATAATCTTCTGCATATTAATCCCTTTCTTTTGAACTAGCGGATAACTGAGCAAACACACCATCTAGTGAACTCTTTTCTAAATATATCTCCAAAAGTCCCCAGTCATTTTGCGAACTTAATGCTATAAGTTTTTCAGTGACTTCGTGACTGTCGCTAAAAAACAATCTAAACCGACCGTTCTCTAGCTCTTCTGCTTGACTGATATAGACTAACTCTCTGAACCGACCAATATCTGGAGGGGTTTTCAAAACGATAACTAGGGAGTTTGGTTCTATGTAGTTATTAAAAGCTTGCATACTGTCCGAGAATACAACTCTACCATGTTCAATCATGATGATACGGTCGCAAGTGGCCTGAACTTCGGAAAGTATGTGTGTGGACAATATAACGGAACGCTCCTCTCCGATTTCTTTGATCAGCTTGCGAACTTCCAATATCTGATTGGGATCCAAACCATTGGTCGGCTCATCAAGTACGACCAATTTGGGATTGTGAATAATAGCTTGTGCAATACCTACCCGCTGTTGGTAACCACCCGATAGATTGCTCAAGAGACGGTCACTGAAGTGACTAATACCACATTTATTCTTAGCTATCTCTAAGGCTTCAGGTATTTGCGATTTTGGGATATCACGAAGGTATGCGCAGTGTGTCAGATATTCATCTACTGTCAGCTCAAGGTGCAACGGTGCTTTTTGTGGCAAAAAACCGATGAGTCGCTTTGCTTCTACAGGATGCTGACGGATATTGATACCATCGACCAAGGCAACCCCCACTGTCTGATTGATAACGCCGCACAGTATATTCATAGTGGTGGACTTGCCCGCTCCATTGGACCCTAAAAGTCCAAGGATCCCTTTTTCAGTAACTTCAAAATTAATATCTCTAATCGCCCAATCTCTGGAGTAGCGATGGGATAGGTTCTTTATGCTCGCAATATTTGTACTCATATTATATTATTTTCTTTTTCTTCGTATTAATAAAAATCCTCCTAACAATGTAATCAACCCGGGAAATAGGCCAATCCAGGTGTATTTTATCATTTTCAATGTATCGGCTTCAACGAGAATCTTGTTGTCTATAGATTCGGGACGTGTGGTATCTACAGGAAACTCTCCTCCAGTAAACCATTTGAATAAGCCGATGGTAAACTCGCTATTTATGGTCCTGAGATTATACCTTGACAGCTCGGAGTTGCTCATAAAATCGGCATCAGCCATTAACATAATTTTTTGTTCTTTCCCAAGGACATCACGGGTCAGGCGGGCGCCTAAAACGTAGGCTATCCCATCTGATTTATTGTCGCTTGTATCGACTGATACCTGCCCTTTCCATACATGTTGGGTATCGCTTATTAAAATAGGGTCGACATGAAATCCCTTTAAGCTGTTATCTATTTGGATCGCTCCGGTGCCGGCCATAGAAATAATGGATTTGCTGTGCTTGGCAAAGCCGCTGTCGAGCGCTTCTGATGTGACTCCAGCTGCCAACACGGTAGGTTCGACATCTTTTGATTTTTGATAAAGTTGAAAACTATCAAAACGGGCAGGTAGGTCTTCTAGTAGTGGATTGATGAGTTCTTCTTTACCAGGCTCACTCGCAATTAATAGATTGCCGCCCTGTTGAATGTACCGTAAAATGGCCTCTCTCTCTCGGGGGCTATAGGAGCTGTAAGGATCGGCGATAACTAGCACGGTCAGGTTCTGCGCCAGGCCGTCTATCTGACTAGGTGTAACAACTTTAACATCAAATCCATTATTGACCAATGCAGCTCTAGACTGTATATCACTCGTGATCTTCTGATAATCCTTATCTCCTATCTTAAAAATACTCCGCTCATCGTGCCCCTCTAGGAAACCAACTAAAGGAACCGTACTGTATAAACGCTTAAGGGCTGAGGTGATTTCACTTTCTGTAGGATATCCCGTGGCATCCAAGAACATACGGAGTGCTACACTGTCCTGACCGTGATGCACATACCGGACATAAGCATTCTGCTCGGGAGCTAGGTTAACTAGTTTTTTTATTTCTTCTGGAGAGCGTACTTCATTGAACTCTACCCCATGGGCTAAGGCAGCCTTTTGCGCCTTTTCTACTAAATTGATACTACTGTCAGCATACCTAGGAACGTAATCATAATAATAGATGTAGTCCATCTGCATGTTCGGTATATAGCGTGTATACTGGTCAAATTGCTTTAGGTCAAATTTGCGCCATTTAGGGGTTCCTAAACGGCCATGTGGATGTAGTATATTGACGTAATTCTTAACAAGAATCGGTTGGTCAAGATGCGCTATAACATCCTTGCTATTGTCTGTCAAAGTATTGGCCTGAAATCGACTGAGATCCCAAAAGTACCAGTTCGTAGGCATTGAAGTGATATATCCCACTAGAAGTACACTTGTAATAAACCCAATATAACGTAGGCTTCGTTGCAATTCTGTACGTACAACGCGACCGTCATTAAGACGCATAATCGTAAGCCCTAAAAAGAGAGTGACGACCAACAGGAAATAAAAGGTATTCTGACTGGAGACCATGCCATTGATGAAGTGATCTGTTCGCCCCTGTAAAGATAACCAATAGGTAATCTCACGGACAAACTCGTTTCCTTTGCCTATCTCACCGATAAAATTGAGGCCCGCAAATATGGCCAATGTACTAATAGCAGCGACAACTTGATAAGAGGTGAGGCTGGACATGAACAGACCTATAGCTGCATAGGCTCCAATCAATAGAAAAATGCCTACTATACCCGCTGTAATAGTACCCCAATCGAAATTGTCAATCAATAAACTGGCCGTGAAGGATATCCCAAGTAAAACAAGGATAAAATAAACTGAAAAACCGATAAGGGCCAAATATTTGCCCAATACAATCTGAAAATTGGTTACGGGTGATGATTGCAGCAACTTGATGGAACCATTGCTCAGCTCCCGACTGATAATCCCCATGGTCAGTAAAGGGATATAGAGATAGGTATACTTTAAGACGGATTGAAAAAATCCTTTGTAGCCTGAAAAAACATCAGCAGTGATGGATTTCAACACGTGATCTAGCTGCTGACTGCTTTCTTTCTCTTGAATGAGATCCATAATGGTAATGCCACACTGGACCATAAATATGATCATCACGACCCAGGCAACCGGCGAATAGAACAATATGCTCAATTCTAATCGTGCGATGCGAAGTATTTTCCTCATAAGGTGTCTTTAATTAAGTGCTACCCCTACTACCTAAGGGTAGCACTATTCATAATATTAGAGTTGTGTGGTAGTTAATAAAATCTTTCCAAACCCGCCATAGGTCTTGATATTGGTTTGATCGATATTGGCTACTCCTTCGTTTATTAAGGGAAGAATATGGACTTTGCCTTCTGCCCCATTATACGTAGATAAAATCAACTGCTTGCCATTCCGTGCAAAATAATTACGGCTTTGTTTTGGATAATCTGCTTGATAGTAGGCACGTAATGATGTAATATCTTCACCCGATGCTACGGCATATCTCACTCCGAATATTGGTGTAGAGGTGGAATAAACGACTCCATAAATCTTAGTCTTGGTCGCGTATAGTAATACCTGCTGATTGTCCAAGATTACAAAACTGATTGCTTGATCAATTTCGGGAGCATTGGAAAGATCAACGAACTGCTTGGGTTTAGATGGTATGACTACGTAATCATCCGAATCGTAGCCTCCACCGTCTAATATATAGATTCCAAATTTCTGTGTGGCCCGATCTTTTAAAAGATGTATAAAGTCACCATTCGTGTTAACTCCTGCTGCTATATTCTGCTTGTTAGTAATATTGCTCGGATCAAAAGGGGATGCCGCAGATGGTACGGCACGCATTACCCTATCCCCAAAACTAGCTAAAGAAGGTTGGTAGATAAACTTGCCCAAGTCTTCGCTGTAAAAACTCAAAACAATATTTGGATAATCGTAACGAGCGTTAAGGGCTATGGTATTGGGAATCTTGAATGTATTGCTCTGTGGTAATCCGAATTTTGAAATCTCTAACCAACCGGCATATAATCTGTTATCTCTGACGAATACATCATTTTGAACCACACCACCGATATAAGATGGTCCATAGGATGGTTGGGAGGCATAGAAAAATGCTTCGTCCTTTTTATCTAAGCTATAATCTAGAGTTTTAATACTGAACATAGAATTGGAGGTTCCACCTAATAGTATATTGTTTCCAGCGAAGCGCGTGTAGACCATATTGTTTACCAGCCCCTCTAATGTAGTGTTGTTGACTGATGAATAGATTTTAAACCTTATTTTCTCATCGGTATAATCTGGTGTTACTAGTGGCGACATGATATGACTTATATCAGTGTTATGTCCGTCATACGTCTCTACAACAACGACTCCCTCTCCTATTGCATTACGAACAATCAATGGCCAATCTTGTATATGCTCTAGTCCGTTCTTATTATCGTATATCTTTAGGACAATCTGATAAGGATAGCCTGAGCGCGTAGGAATAACTCGAACATTATATGTTAACTTTTTCTCTTTTCCTATACTGACATACTCGGCAGAGAATGGTTCCAAGTTGATAAACCATTCAAAGGACAGATGTTGGTCGATACCTTCCTTGTCGATAATCTTTGGTTCGAGAACTAGATCATCGAACTGGAATACACTTAATGTAGATTGATTGGTCGTGTCAACAGATACTTCAGGTAGTTTATTTAAATCTAAAGTACTTATGTCGTTTTTACAACCTACAAAAAGAAAAAACAATAACGCAAACAGTACTATACCGCTCTTTATAATTTTACTTTTCATAATAGTTTTTTCTAATTTGGTTTGTTAATATTTGGGGACAATGGCCAATCCTTTTGATGCTCCATCATCATGTAGGAGCCTATCTTCGGGATGTGCGGCATTCCATGCACGGATGTAGTCTCCAAACTTTCTTCCTAAAACTTCAGCCCCCGCCTGCCCGAATAATCGATATTCCGTAGCTGTAAAATTCGTTAACCCTGTGGTCTCCACAAATATACGATAGGCCATAGTGCTCCCCGCGGTAGAGAAAAACGTTCTGAAGTATGTCCCCCAAGTCGGCATTATGGCCTGATTACTCCACGCAACTTGATAATACTGACGCTCGGCAATACCCCGATTGAATTCATCATTGGATTTGACTCGTAGGTATAAATTCAACACTTTGTCATCAAGCTCAGTCGTCTTATTCACTTTTAGGATTAAGGTGTCCTTTACATTTCCGGCATGTACTATGCCTGTTTCAATCTGGTAATCTGAGGGCTTAGCATCAGTAATTGTATCCGTAACGACTTCTACCTCAAAACGACGATCCCTATCTTCTGGAAAACCATTGATGATTACAGGTATTTTTACTGTACCTACTGCTCCGGATTTTCCTAGAAACGAAAACATCTGTTTACTGTCAGAGACTTGAAAATAATTAAATGTTATAGCTGCCTTTTCATCAAAGGCGGTAGGTTCTGATTTCTTACACCCAAAGAAGAGCATAGAAAAAGACATATATGCCAAAAAATTGTTCATTGATTTGTTCATATTCTATTCTATTAAAAATTTTACCACACCTGAACTCTATTGCCAAATTCTATTTCCGATTTAGGAAATGGGAGCATATAGATTTTGTCGTCTGCTGTAACAGCGATTGAATAGTTTGGCAGGGGTGTTACGCCTTTACGCTTATAATAAAAAAATAATTGCCCTTCACTGACGTATTCCTTACGATACTCTTTCTGGAGTTCTTTTTCGAAATCCTCTAAGGTTAAACTCATAGGTAGAGGTTCGGCAATCCGCCTGCTGGCTCTGACGGTTTGTACTAAAGAAATAGCTTTAGTGAGATTGTTCTTACTATAATACTCAGCGGCGATATAGTACATCTCAGGAAGTTTCATTAACGGAATAGTATTGTAATCTGTATGGTTGACACTTAATTGCCGTAACTTTACAGAAATCATCCCCATGGTTTCTGAAGAAAGCAAAGTACTGAAACGTACATCACTCGGGCCAATTGATGGATCTGAAGATTCGTATACATCTTCAGCTAGAGATACAGGGATTCGAAGCGCATTATATTCTGTATTTGAACTCCCCTCCAGCAAAGGGTTTACAATGGAAGCGAGTTTTGTTACTCTCAATCCAAAAACATGCTCAGAAAGAATGGTTTTGTTGACGGAGAGATTGATGTTATCTGTAAGTAACTGTAGGTTTGAATCTGCAATTACTTCTTCTGCACTTTCTGCGGCTTGCTTTAATTTATCCCCTGTCCCTTGCCATGCCAAAACACGAGCCTGTAAAGCTTTGACTGCATAATAGTTCATTCTATTATTACGCTTGCTATAAAATCCATCTCTGTTGATATCGGCAAATGCACTATTGCTGAGTGAAGTATTTTTCTTGATGGGATCATAGACCAACAGGCTTAAAGCTTCGTTGATATCTTTCTCCATTAACTCAAATGTCTTTAAGTAAGTTTCTTGAGGGACGTAATCCTTAGAGTAAGTTCTGGAATATGGAATAGCCATAACGTTTGCCAATGAACTTCGATTGGCATAATCGGAATGCCCGAATACCCGCATCAGGTCGAAATGAAGAAAAGCGCGTAAGCCAAGTAACTCTCCTTTAATAATCTGCTTTTCCCCCTCGTTCCATTGCAATTTGCTTTTGTCTAAGTGCTCTAACGCATTATTGATATTGGCTATAGCAAAATAAAATTTATTCCACATCGATTGGATCTGGGCCTCACTACGAACATTACTGTAATCGAAACGCTGCATATTATAATATAGGGCCAGATTGGTAAATGTAGTATATTGCTGTGCTAACATATCAATCATATTATAGGTCATATCTTTACCATAAAGACTCTGCTCTCCCATCGCCAAGTAAACTCCTGTCAATGCATCACGATAACCATCCGTGGAAGCAAATTGGTCTTCTGCTTTGATCTGATCAGTAGCAGTGACATCAAACCATTTCTCACAGGACTGCATGGTCAAACCACATACGATCAACAAGCTAAATATCTTATACTGTCTTTTCATAATATTAAAAGGTTGCGGTTAATGAAAATGAAACGGTACGGGAGAATGGATAGCTCAAGCCCCGTTCGATCTCAATAGACGAAAATTTGGCTACATCATTCATGTTAAATGCTGCACGAAGTCGCTGCAATTTGGCTTTCTGCAACCACGATTGACTATAGAAATCATAATATATGTTTATTGCGGCTATATCAAGCTCATTACGATTTTGTACAAAACGTGTAGTAGCACGTGTTAGCTCCTGGGCTGGAGTTGTCGACCCGTTTTCATTTTGTATGTTATATTCTCCCAGTCTTTTGTAAAGTGCAGACTGACCAGGTTCAAGCCATCTACCAGTAAGCACACGCTTGTCAACATTGTAGACCATGTCTACGTTTTCTACACGATCGACCAAAGTCTGATTGTAAAGCTGTCCACCACCAAGGTATCGTGCAGTGACAGAAAGTCCTATACCATTATACTCGGCCTGAAGTCCAAAGGTACCCTGATACTTAGGCCGTGCAATCCCCGCAACAATCATATCTGAAGCGTTCCAAAGATAGGTGGTACTCTGGTCTTGGCGAATGTAAATCTCGTTGCCTGTCGCTGGATCAATACCAAGTGAGGGAACTGCCCAAATAGCATCCATAGCCATACCATCCTGGTATTTTTTGATTGGCTTATTCTTCCCGCGATCTGAAGCTATGGCATCCATCCGGTCATTATAAGCTTTCATCGAGTTTGATAATTCAACGATCTTATTGGTATTGGTTTCGATACCGAACTGTAAACTAACGAAGTTACGACCACGCTGCCATGCAGCATAATTGACATAAAGCTCGAGTCCTGTGTTTTTTATCTTGCCCAAGTTGTCTTTTACTAAATCAAATCCCGTAGAGTTAGGAATGGTAATGTCAGCTAATAGATTTTTTGTAAAACGCTGATAATAGTCTGCTCGGAGACCTACTGGACCTAATTTTAAATCTAATCCTCCATTATAATCAAAGGATGACTCCCATTGCAATCCTGGATTAACCATGTTCATTAATTGTGAACCCGGAAACCCATTGTAATAAGCACTTAAGGCATATTTATAGGTTGCTATTGAAGCATTGGTATTGAAATTTTGGTTACCGGTAGCTCCCAATGAGCCTCTGACTCTAAATTGATCAACAACACCTAATTCACTAATCCACTTCTCATTGTGAAGATTCCATCCCAAACCAGCACTCCAGAAGGAAGCCCAACGTTTATCCGCCCCAAACTGTGACGAGGCATTGGTCCGGTAGGTAAAATCTGATATAAAACGATCGTCCCACATATAAGATACAGCTGCTAAAAATCCCATATCTCGGCTAATACCATTGAGACCGGCAGGACGTGTATCTAGAGCATAATTGCGAGCGAATATTATATCCTGCAAACGATCACTAGGAAATCCTTCTGCAAAATAAACGCGTTCAACGTAATTCCGTTCACTAATGTTGTATCCTAAGTTTGCAAATAGATAATTCTTAGCAATCTGCTTGCTATAATTAATATTTAAATCTCCCGAAAGATAGGTGCTTTTGCCATGGTTGACTTGATACGAACCCTTTCTGTCAATATCACTATCAAAGTAGGAGTCAAATTTGGTATGTTTTGCCGAGTAAAATTCATCGGCGTCAGATGACTTGGTATCAATACCAATCCGTGCCGTAGACCGAAGGCCCTCTATAGGCATCCATTCAAGGTATAGATTATTGGTAAAGTTATTATAACTCTGTTCGTTCTTGTTGTTCAATGTCGAATTATATAATGGATTCGTAATCTCAAACTGATTTACGACATTGAAGTCCTCTGCGTAAAAAGGGATTGTTCCATCGAGGTTTTCTGCTCTCCAATAGGGATTCATCCTGCTGTATTCCGAAAACTGTCCATAGGGAGATTCTTTGGATTTATTGGCCGTAAATGATGTAATATTTCGGAAGAGGAACTTGTTAATTCTATAGGATGCAGATATATTCCCCCTATATTCTGTCTTCCAGATCCTTTCATCGCACCCTGTACATCATTGTACGTAAAATCGGTCATCACGCGTAAGTCCTCCGACCCCAACTCTACATTTAAAGAATGCCGCTGCCCAACACCATTGCGTAACGGCTTTGCAAGCCAATAGGTATCTAGTCCTTCTTGAATTAGTTTTTTGCGAGAATTATACAATTGTGTCAAGCCTATGTACTGCGTAGACGGCTCTGTTCCAGCTGGATTGAACTTGTACATACCATCAATAACTTCTGCTTCTAGCTTTTCCTGTGCATTTGTCAAATTGTAACTAGTCAAGTCTGGCAATTCTATATTTGTACTTGCATTGTATGTAACTATAGGCTTAGAACCAGCCATCTTTATCGTTTCAATAACAATTACTCCGTTAGCGGCCTTAGAACCGTAGATTGCTTTTGACGCCGCGTCTTTCAAAATAGTGACACTCTCGATCCTATTTATATCCAAATCAAAAATACGCTCTACAGAGGCTTCGAATCCATCTAGAATAAACAATGGCTGTGATGGATCTTTTAAATAATTTCCTTTTAGACCTCCTCCCAAGTCACCTGTCACGGGTAAACTACCATTACCCCTAATCTGTAATTCTGGAAGAGCATTAGGATTGGAACCCATATTAAAATTATCCAAGAACATGCTTGGAGAAATGTTCTTTAAGGATTGGAAGACATTTGTGCTTCCCATACGCTTGAGATCCTCCTTCTTGATTGTCATGGCAGATCCGGTAAAACTTTCGGCCTTCCGTTCGTAGATACCCGTGACAACAACGTCTTCTAAGGCTTCAATCTTCTCATCGAGAACAGCTTCAATATGATCTCGTCCACGCAGAGAGACATCTAACTTTTCATATCCAATAATAGAAAAGGTTAGTACGTCATCTAAATCGGACACAATAAGTTTAAAGGTACCATCTTCTCTCGTAGAGGCTCCTACTGTCATCGACTTGTTTTTTTTATTTAATGCAGTAATGGATACATTGGCAAGAGGCTCACCTTTTTTATTGGTCACGCGACCTGTAACCTGTTGCTGCTGCGCTGTAGAGCTTAAAACTACAACACCATCTCGAATATTATAATAGAGAGAAGTGTTTTCTAGCAATTTATCCAATGCACCTTCTAAACTTACATTGCTCAGATGGATATCCTTTGGTTTCTCTTTTGAGAGATCCGCTTTATTGTAAAAAAAATCAATCTTCGATTGCTTTCTTAACTCTAATAATAGTTCTTCTATTTTCGCATTTTTCTTGTCAATGTGTATCTGCTGGACACTAGCGTATCCAAATTCACTCATTGCCAAGAGTGATAAAACTGCACATAATTTGGAAATGCGTGATCCCAATTTGTTCTGTGCTTGTTCTGTTTTACCTCTTTTCGATTTAATAATTGACTTCAAATTCATGAAATAATAGGTTAGTTAATTACATGCTTTTTATTTTTGGTTTATATTCATTTACTGATTTCTTTTTTTGACAACAACCTCCTTTCCTTTGATTACAAATTCTAATTTTTCTCGATCTTCCAACAGTTTGAGTACAGATGATAGATTTTTATCTCTTGATATCACGCCACCGTATCTGATAACCCTTGATGGTGAGACTTCATAAATAAAACTAACATCATACCACCTAGATAGAATCGTTAATATCTCGGGTAAAGTCTCGCCATCAAAATGAAAATCTCCTCTTTGAAGTGCTTTTTCCTTTTCAATGTGGGTATTGTGTACGGATAACGCCCTATTTGGGCCATTGACGGCAATTTGACCTGGCTTTAATATGGTGTACTGAGCAAATCCCTTAATACGCGATGCCACAAGTAGGCTTCCTGATATCAATGCTGTAGTTGTTACTTTTTCATCATCATATGCCTTTATATTAAATTGAGTGCCCAGTACTTCAATAAACTGATTATCGGTATACACGATAAACTTTTTAGTAGCATCTCGCTTTACATCGAAATATGCTTCTCCTTTGACCTCGACTCTTCTTTTGTCCTCAAATCTATTGGGGAATCGTATGGAAGAATTGGCACTAAGCTTAACTAAACTTCCATCTGGTAATACGACATTGTACTGCGTCCCGTTCTTCGTTTTTATAGTACTGTAACTTATCTCATCATCTTGGTCTGTACCATCTGTAGGAACAAATGATATTACTCCATGTTGCTTATCCAACTGAATTCCTGGGATAGAAATGTCGATAGATTTAGAATCGCTTAGTTCTACAATTTTGCCGTTAGATAGTTCTAATGTAGCTGTGTTCTTACTTGGTAACGCATCGCCTGGAATATGCTGTATAAAAGTCTCCTGCACTAATTTGTCCTTATTAACAAAGTACCATGCCATGCCAAATGAAAAAGTAAATAATGCTACAGCCGCGCTGTACTTCCAAACTTTTAGCGTTAGAGCTTTCTTATGCTCTCTATTGATTTCCTTTTTGATGTTCTGAAAAAGAACTTCTTCTTCTTTCTTGGTAATCGTTGTGCTGTCGGTAAAGATTTCAGTCTTTTCGAACCATTGACTAATTAATCTCTCTTCGTCTTTGTTTGCCAGGCCATCCTGAAATCGCTTAAGAATCTCCTTAGCATCTTTATAGTGTTCGTTCATGAAGTATAATACGTACAATTAGCTTCCCATATCAATAAGACAATTATTGATACAACTCAGGGTACATGGAAAAAAAATATTTATAAATTGATGATAACGAGCAAAAACGTAAGGATATCGAGACGTCCTCGAATTGTTTTCAAAGCTCTCTTCATTTGGGTTGCTACGGTATGAGGGGAAAGGCCTAATCTAGTTGCAACTTGCTCATTGGTTAGGTTTTCAAAATAACGCAACTTAAAGATAGTACACATTTTTTCAGGCAGGGTACCTAGTACTTTGTTTAATGCTGCTTCGCGCTCTTCTTCAAAACGTTGATGACTCTCTTCAGGGCTGATTTCCGTCAAAAACGTAGCAAAGGATTTTACGTAAACCTCTTTTATTTTATTCTTTTTAAAAAAATTAAGACTCTTGTTCTGGGCGATCCGAAAAAGATAACTTGAAAAAGAATTTATGACTAATATATTTTTTCTATCGATCCAAATAGCTACAAATATCTCCTGAACTATATCCTTACTTTCTTCTATGTCATTTAATTTACTGTTGATATAAGAAACTAATTTTTGAGCATACCGCCGATAAAGCTCATTAAAAGCTTCAAAATCACCTCTTTCTATTGATTTCAATAAATCCTCATCCCTAAGATTTAAATAATCTTCCATTTTTCACAACTAGCCTAATATTGGCTAAACTTACATAAATTCATTTTTAAATTCAATCTTAATTGTCTAGTTAATTTTATATGAACCTCTACTAGGTTAACTGAATGACCTAATCGATGTACTAAATGGCCGGGCTAAAACATAATGTTTTTATCGGATAAGCAATGATAAATCTGATTCGATAAGAGAAGATATATTGCGAAGGGATTCATTGCATTGTTTACGAAAACAGCTTCCCAAATAGGTTGGAGATAGATCAAATCTTTCGGCTATTACAGCAATTGTCAAACGTTCTGGAACGCGAATATGCTCCTGGATATAATCCAATATTTGCAGGATACGATTTATGGCATGCTGGCTTATGTTTTTGGGTTTGATTATGGCTATATTTCAACAAAGGATAGAATAGCATTTTCTTCGCTAGCACCGCTTTGGAAAGAGGTGAAACTATGATACTATTAAAAAACAGGCATCAGTAAGGAAAGGAATAGGCATTATACAATATAACCCCACACCTTCTTGAATACGCCAATGACCTGGAGGTCTGTAGTTTCCTCGTCCCTTAGTACAATCGGTCTGTAAGCGGTATCGCTAGACTTGGGCAAGAGGATAATCTCTTGATGTTGCCATCCTTCGTCGGTAATGGTCTTTTTACTCGTATACTCCTTGACTGTATAGTTGGCTCCGAAATCGCGGTCCGCAAAGCTACTGGACTCGACCAGACAGATAAGCCCATTGCGTCATTAATGAGCGATAGGTGTTCTTGATGATGGTCTTCATCAATTCCTCTGTCTCTGCAGGGTTCGCTTTCATTCGCTTCTTCCAACTGAGAACCGGCATACATCGATGCTACTATAAGGAATGTATAAGCTGTTTTCCTTTGTCGGTTAAATAGTACTGCTGTTTGCTACTGGTAGGTTTGTCGGGGATGGTTAATGCTATATACCCAGCATTTATCGACGGTTGAAGATACTGTACTCTGAAATTTTTACGATCTCCAAGGTTTAATAACTCCTGAAGTTCATGCCTTGTATGCTTATCCGTCATCACTGATAATAGTGATTCAACTTGGGGGGTGACTTGGGGGGTGACTTGAGGGGTGACTTGAGGGGTGACTTGAGGGGTGACTTGAGGGGTGACTTGAGGGGTGA
>JBEBQJ010000106.1:0-16376 GCA_040395455.1 Sphingobacterium yanglingense
ATGCGTGACAGGCATGTATTCTAACCAGCTGAACTACCAGACCTCAACCCTTCTTGTGAGAAGGTGTGCAAATATAGCGCTTATTTATATAAATCCTAATTTTTTTTGAAAAAAACTTAGTTTGTAGCGCCCTCCTTCATCTTTTCGGCGTTTTCAGCGAACTGTAACGCGTCTATAATAGGCTGTATATCACCGTCTAGAATTGTCGATAAATTGTATGTCGTCAAGTTAATTCTATGTTCAGTAAATCTTCCTTGAGGGTAGTTATAGGTACGGATCTTTGCTGAACGGTCGCCAGAAGAAACTAATGTTTTTCTTTTTGCAGCGATATCACCGTTCTTTTTGTTCAATTCTATCTCGTAAAGTTTGGTACGAAGCATCTCCATTGCCAATTCTCGGTTGGCTAATTGGGAGCGCTCCACCTGACAGACCACAACAATTCCTGTAGGTTTATGGGTCAATTGTACTTTTGTCTCTACTTTATTTACGTTCTGCCCTCCAGCACCACCAGATCTAGAAGTGTGCATTTCGATATCACCAGGGTTCAGTTCGACGTCAACCTCTTCGGCTTCCGGTAGTACAGCGACAGAGGCTGCCGAAGTATGTACACGACCTTGAGTTTCGGTGTCAGGGACACGTTGTACCCGATGTACCCCAGATTCATATTTCAGCTGACCATATACATCATCGCCAATTACTTTTAGGATTACCTCTTTATACCCACCAGAAGTACCTTCAGTAACATCCATCACTTCATTCCGCCAGCCTTTGGTCTCGAAATAACGGGTATACATACGGTAAAGGTCACCCGCGAATAATGCGGCCTCGTCTCCTCCGGTACCACCACGTATCTCGATAATCGCATTTTTAGAGTCTTCAGGATCCTTAGGGATAAGCATCAGACGAATCTCTTCCTCTTTCTCTTCTCTTTGTACCAACAAGATGTCTTGTTCTTCTTTGGCCATTTCCCTTAATTCCTGATCCTTCTCATTGACCAATATATCTTTATTGGTATCTATATTGCTGATTATATTTTTGTAAATATGATATTGCTCTACAATTTTTGATAGGTCTTTGTACTCCTTGTTCAATTTTGCAAAACGTTTCATGTCATTGATGGTTTCGGGCTTGCTTAGTTCAGCTTCCACTTCTTGCCACCGTTCTTTAATCGCTTGTAGTTTTTCTAACATAGTTCCGTTTGATAAGTATTAATCCTCAAAGCCAAAATAAGGACAATTAACAGCCCTTATGTATCCATTTTATAGCATACAGCTTATGGGATTTTGCTCCAAAAAGGTGTTATTCCCTTTTAGAGAGTGCAAAAATACTGAAAAATATGGTTTAAAAAGAAGGAATTGTTAATGACTTGATACAACCTTTAGTCCTATTATTGAAGCGATTAAGGTGAATATGAAGAATATCCTCCAAAATTCAGCAGGCTCCTTAAAGAAAATAATACCCATTAGTACTGTTCCTACAGCTCCTATGCCTGTCCAAACAGCGTATGCCGTACCTAAAGGCAAGGTCTGGGTAGCCTTGATCAGTAATCCCATACTTAGAAATAGACAGATTACAAAACCTCCATACCACAATAGGGAAGTGGTCCCTGCAGCTTCTTTCGCTTTACCTAGGCAAGTGGTGAATCCAACTTCAAATAATCCACCTAATATTAAAAATATCCAGTTCATTTTTTTTGTGCAAAGGTGCGTTTTTTTAGATTTTCTTTTTTTAACATTTGTTAAAAAAGAGTCTTTTTCCGGTAACAGTCGCTGGGAGTGTGTTATTTTATTTCGGCGCGGATTCGCGAGAGAGTCACCTGTGTAACACCGAGATAGGATGCAATATAGCCCAGTTTGATCCGTTGTAGAACATTAGCCTCCTTGGTTAGGAGATCGCTATATCGTTCGGTAGCTGTTTTGAACAGCGTTTGCATAAGACGTTGTTCTATTTTTAATGTCTCCAGTTCGGCGAGTTTACGCCCCCAGTTTGAGATGGGCAAAGAACTGTTATAAAGATGCTGTAGCTTTGAAACCGGGATGCGGTACAGAACACAGTCCTCTAATGTGTCTACGATTTCATAGCCGGGAGTGTTGTGTACATAGCTCTTCAGTGATAGTATGGAATCTCCAGGGAAGCAGAAGTCCAAAACAGCTTCTTTTTGTTCTTTTGGGTAGTAAATACGACAGATTCCCTCTGTCAGGAAATAAATATATTTAGAGGTTCTATCCTTGTCTATCAGTATACTGTTCTTTTCAACTTCAATCCGTTCCGTTATGAGCAACAGCTTCTCCAACTCCGCATCAGGGAGTATCGCTATTTGTTGGATAGCATCTACGAGTTCCATCGTTGTAGATTAAGCGTTTGTCCATCCCATACGGCGTAGGTGTAATAGTTTATCCATTCACCTAGGTTGATAATTTTAGAATCTTTTCTAAGCTCGATTTCATAAGGGAAATGGCGGTGGCCAAAGATAAAATAGTCATAGTGTTGGGTATGGAGTATATCATTGGCGTATTGGATGAGCCATTCTCTATCCTCTCCCAAAAACTTTTCATCGCTATTATTGGAGATGCGACTGTGCTTAGACCATCGTTGAGCTATTCCAATGCCTAGATTGGGATGCAAACGGGCAAAAAGCCACTGGCAGAAAGAACTGCGGAATATTTTTTTTAATATTTTATATTTTTTGTCTCCGGGACCTAATCCATCTCCATGGTGGATATAACATGATTTTCCGTTGAGGTCCAAGATCAGCTCATTATCGATAATGGTAGCCCCAATCTCTTTTTTTAAATAACCAAACATCCACATATCATGATTGCCTTTAAATAGGGTTATTTTGATCCCGGCATCTGCCAATTCTGCGAGCTTTCCTAAAAATCGGATATAGCCCTTAGGAACTACTGTGCTGTATTCAAACCAGAAGTCGAAGACATCGCCCACTAGGTAAAGCTCAGAGGCATCCTGTTTGATATGGTCGAGCCATTTCACAATTTCTCGTTCCCGGATTTCGGACTGCTCTTTCGGATAAGAACCCAAATGGAAGTCAGAAGCAAAATATATCTTTTTAGCAATTTGCATGTTGGTGTAAAACTACCAAAATGCGCTGATTTTACAAATAGGTGATGCTTGATCAATACCATGTTATTTATTAAGCTAGACTTTGTAAGACTGGTATGTAGAAGTGGGCTAATGGCTGAGGAAAGTTTTAAAGGATGAATTATTTCCTTAGTTTTGTTAGAAAGAATGATCAATTATGAAGAAAAATATTGGTTTTATAATGCTGTCAATGGCATTGGTAGCATGTCAACAAAATAAACAGATTGATTCGGTGAAAGATATTATAGTACAGCCTTATCCTAAGACAGAGAAAGTAGATCAAAAGGATGATTTTTTTGGAGTTTCGGTAGCGGATCCTTATCGATGGTTGGAGGATGATATGTCGGAAAAAACCAAAGCATGGGTTGCTGCGGAAAACAAAGTAACGCAGCATTATCTGACGCAGATCCCTTTTCGGGATGCAATCACGCAGCGATTAGAGAAGTTATGGAATTATGAAAAATATTCCGCTCCGTTTATTGAAGGAGATTATACCTATTTTTATAAAAATGACGGATTACAGAATCAAGCGGTACTCTATCGTAAAAAAGGAGATAAGGGAGCTGAAGAGGTGTTTTTGGATCCTAATAAATTTTCAGCAGATGGTACAACTTCATTAGCTGGGATTAATTTCAGTAAGGATGGTTCGCTCGTTGCCTATCAGATTTCCGAAGGAGGTTCCGACTGGCGTAAAGTAATTGTATTACGTACGGCAGATAAGACGGTATTGGGAGATACATTGATTGATGTCAAATTCAGTGAACTGGCTTGGCGTGGTAATGAAGGCTTTTATTACAGTTCCTATGACAAACCAAAATCTGGGTCAGCATTATCAGCGATGACCGATCAGCATAAATTATATTTCCATACCCTGAATACTGCTCAATCTACAGACGAACTAATCTTTGGTGGAGAGAAACTTCCTCGTAGATATATAGGTGCAGGGGTGACCGAAGATCAACGCTTTCTAGTTGTGACAGCGGCAAATACCACCTCTGGGAATGAGTTGTATGTTCGGGATTTAACAAACCCTACGGCTGGTTTCATAACGATAGTGGATAACTTTGATAAAAACCATGCTATTTTAGATAATGATGGAGATCGGTTCCTTATCTATACGGAGTTGGGGGCACCCAATGGTAAGATTATAGAGACTGTCCTGGCTAACCCTAAACCTACCGAGTGGAAGGATCTGATTCCAGAAACTGAAAATGTATTAAGCCCTTCCATAGGTGGAGGGAAGATATTTGCATCTTATCTTAAAGATGCAACTTCTCTGGTACAGCAGTACGACCGTGAAGGGAAATTGGAACGCGAAATTGCCTTGCCTGGAGTCGGTACTGCGAGTGGTTTTGGGGCAAAGAAAGGAGATAAATCTCTTTATTATACGTTTACTTCCTATATCAATCCCGGCACAATCTATAGTTATGATATTGCTTCTGGTAAGTCGGAAGTTTATAAGAAGTCTGAAATCCAATTCGATCCGACACAATATGAGTCTAAACAGATTTTCTATACGTCAAAAGATGGTACCAAAGTACCGATGATTATTACCCATAAAAAAGGAATAAAGCTAGATGGTACTAATCCGACCATGTTGTACGGATATGGAGGCTTCAATATCAGTCTAACGCCCTCGTTTAGTACGGCTAATATTATCCTCTTGGAGCAAGGTGGTGTATATGCTGTTGCAAACTTGAGAGGCGGTGGGGAATACGGTGAAAATTGGCACGTAGCAGGGACTAAGATGAATAAGCAGCATGTTTTTGATGACTTCATTGCGGCTGGAGAGTACCTGATTAAAGAGAAGTACACTTCGTCCGAACGATTGGCAATTGCAGGGGGCTCAAATGGAGGGTTATTGGTCGGGGCCTGCATGACACAGAGACCAGAATTATTTAAAGTTGCGTTTCCTGCGGTGGGCGTATTGGATATGTTACGTTACCACAAGTTTACTGCAGGAGCAGGCTGGGCGTTTGATTATGGGACAGCAGATGATAGTAAAGAGATGTTTGAGTACTTGCACAGATATTCTCCTTATCATGCATTGAAAGCAAATACGTCGTATCCAGCAACGATGGTTATGACCGCAGATCACGATGATCGCGTGGTACCCGCGCACTCGTTTAAGTTTTCAGCTCGCTTGCAGGAATACAATGTCGGGACTAATCCGGTTCTGATTCGTATCGATACCAATGCAGGACATGGAGCAGGCAAGTCTACAGCTATGCAAATAGCCGAACATGCAGACAAATGGGCGTTTATGTTCCAGAACATGGGAATGACTTATAACGAAATTAAGTAAAGCAAATGGTTCAAAACCTCATACAGCACATTAATGGTATCACACCTTTAACCGAAGAGGAAGAGGGGATTGTTGCCGAATTGGTTCGAGAGAAAACATTGGCCCGCAAGCAGTTTTTGCATCGGGCAGGAGAAGTTGCTCAATATTCTGCTTTTGTTGTTGAAGGCTGTCTGCGCTCTTATGCTGTAGACCGGAATGGCTTTGAGCATATTTTGCAGTTTGCTCCAGCCAATTGGTGGATTTCTGACATGTATTCTTTCGTTAAAAATCAACCGAGCGAATTGAATGTCGATGCACTTTTGGAAACCAAAGTATTGCTTTTGAGCCGTTCCTGTCAGTTGAGTATCTTTGACCGTATTCCAAAGTTGGAGCGTTACTTCAGAATTTTAACAGAGAACGCATTGGCAGCCAGTAATCACCGTACCATAAACTACCTTAGTCTTCCTGCAAAAATAAGGTATGAGAAGTTCTGTACGATGTATCCTACGCTGATAAATACGATTCCTCAAAAATCAGTAGCATCCTATATCGGCATCACGCCGGAGTTTCTAAGTAAACTTCGCGCAGAGTTCTAGATAAAGAGGATGGGCTATCATACGATATGATAGCCCACTTTTTTTTAATCTACATTAAGAATTGAACGCACAATTAGCACTTATCTTTGTATTATATAACAAAAGGAGGAAAAAATGGCACATACAATTTTGTACAGATCTGATAGTCGGGGGCACGCAGATCATGGCTGGTTAAAAAGCGCACATACATTTAGTTTTGCAGGCTACTATGATCCAGAACGCATACAATTTGGAGCGCTACGTGTTTTTAACGATGATTATGTGACTGGTGGTAACGGATTCGGTAGGCATCCACATGACAACATGGAGATTATCTCTATCCCTTTAGAAGGTACCTTGGCACATCAGGACAGTATGGGCAACAGTGGTACGATAGAGCCCGGAGAAATTCAGGTGATGAGTGCTGGCACGGGCATACAACATAGTGAGTTTAATGCCAATGAAACCGAAGCTGTCCAATTTTTACAGATATGGTTGTTCCCTAATAAGCAGAACGTCGAACCTCGTTATGACCAGATTCGTGTAGATCCCGCAAATCGGAGAAACAAACTTCAGCAGATTGTCTCTCCAAATAAGGAGGATGAAGGAACTTGGATACATCAGGATGCTTGGTTTCATAGAACAGATCTCGATGAAGGAAAGGCTATAGATTATGTATTGAAAGGAGAGGGCAATGGTGTTTTTGTTTTTGTTCTTGAGGGAGAGGTACAGGTAGACGAAACAACATTGCATCGTAGAGATGCGGTAGGAATTACCGATACCAATAGTATCACTTTACAGGCAAAAAAAGAGAGTTCTTTATTACTTATAGAAGTTCCTATGCTGTAAGGAACGAAAATTGTTTAATCTATCTGAAGAGGGGCTGCATATCACAGCCTCTTTTTTTGTCTCCTTTTATAGCAGCGGGTATAAACTATTTTTATAATTTTAACAATCTCCACAAACAATGTTTTTCTGGGGGTGTTTGTCATAATATTAAGACTTAAACAAGGTGGACTGGAGAATTAAGAATAGGGAAGGATGGATTGCCATCGTATTGAATAGCTAAAATAAAATGGGGTATGATAAAGAAAACTAATGTATTGTCAATGTTGTTGACGTTGCTATGTGTCAGCTTTCTACAAGTGACTATAGCGCAGTCGACAATAGATTCATTGGTACAACAACCCGTTGATTCGGTTATGTTTCCCAAACAATTGTGGAAGCCTATTCAACTTGGTGTGGCAGATTCCGAACAGCAGGTACTGAACCCAAAGCGTCCCAAGCACTTTTGGAGGGCGGGTACCGAATGGTTTTTAGCGCAAGCTTTCCCTGCCACCTTTAACCGGTTTATCACCAAAGATCCTTATTCTTATATTACGTTCAAGAATTTTATCCAGCATCAGCGGCTTAGTGCCTGGGATTGGGATGATAATCAATTTACGACGAACCAGATCGATCATCCGTATCATGGGCAGATCTATTTTAACGCATTCAGAAGTAACGGTTATAACTTTTACCAATCCAGTTTAGCCACATTTGTAGGGTCTTATATCTGGGAGACAGCTGGTGAGACACAGCACCCGGCAATCAATGATCTTGTTAACACGACTTTTGGCGGTATTATTCTGGGAGAGATGACTCATCGGGTATCCCGTAATATTTTAGCTAGAAGTAGGAATGGGCATAATGTTGTCGGCAATGAGCTTGTTGCGCTAATAGTAAACCCTGTCAATAGCTTAAATCGATTGTTGGATGGAAAGTGGGGGAAACGGGTAGATGACTATTATCTGGCGGACTCTTCGGTTATCAGTGCCGAAATCGATGCTGGATTTAGACGATTTGATGCCAAAGAAGGTGATTTCTTGTCCAAAGGTAAAGATTCTTTTTACACTCGCTTAAGGTTTAAATACAGTAACGGGGAGCATAACTATAAGCGGCCATTCGACCAATTCTCCGTTAATCTAGAGGCAGGGAGTGGTGATAGTACCTTTATAAATGCGGTCAATGTTCATGCGCTCTTATATGGCGCCCAATTTTTTAAATCACAGAAAGGAGAGCATTATGGTACGCTGAATGCACACTATGATTTTTATAATAACGATGCTTTCTTTTACGGAGCACAGAGTTTAAATTACAATTGGTTGTCTGAGTTTACTTACAAGAGTCAGAATAAACTAAATTTAAGCCTAGGGGTGGGAGCAGTGCTCCTAGCAGCAGTCCCTGATCCTTATCTGTTATATGGCGCTAGCCGTAATTATAATTATGGCTCCGGAGCTTCCTATCGTTTCAAAGGTGACCTTAGTTTACTAAACCGTTTGCTATTTACAATGGATTATAATGGAGGTGTCTTTTATACGATCAGCGGTACTCCTTCGTATTATATCTTGCATGCTGGTACGGTAGAAGGAAGCCTTAGGGTGTTTAAAAGGTGGTCTATCAATCTTCGTTCCGGCTATTTCTCCCTTCAGGGAGAATTCAGAGACGAAAAATATCCCGACTTTCATCGGGAATATCCATTTGGTTCTGTTTCTGTTGGCTACAACATCCAGTTTTAACGCTTGTACTGCATGTGTTCCATTTTTTTGCCGAATATAGAAATCTCTCTGCGTACAATAAAGCCTAGTTTCTCATATAGACGTTTAGCGCCGGGATTTTCATCATCGACCAAAAGTCCAAGAACTTCATTCCTTTTATGTACAAATTCCTCGATCACATAGTTAATCAACAGTTTTCCGACACCCTTGCCTTGAGCCAGTTCACTCACGGCTATGGTATCTAGATATATTTCGCCAGCCTCTGTCTCATTAGCAACCTGATAGTCTATTCCATACTCTTTTTTAATATGGTCTAGTACAGGTTGGCGCAATTTCTCAAGCTGAGCACCAGGATATAGACATATCTGCCCCAGTATGCCATCTTGGTTCTCCGCAACAAAGATATATTGATGAGAATATTGATTGCCCTCTTCTTGTATCAGTTGTGCTAGAAATTTCTTTCCTTCTTCAAAATCTTCTCTGCCGATAAGCTGGTATACAATATCAGTCATAGCGAGTATCATTATCCCAGCTATCTGATGTGCATCTTCTTTCTTTGCTCTACGTATCTCCATTGTACAAATTTAAGTATATATAACAAAAAAGGCCGACATATTACTGTCAGCCTTTTTCTTATTTTTTAGATTACTATTTGTTATCAAGTTTCTCAAACTTATCGTAATCGATTTTCTTTGATTTTGTCTTAACAGTAGTTTTCAAGTGATCAAAAACTTTAAGCGCTTTTACTTCTTCGAACAAACGGTTTGCTTGCTCTCTATCAGATAGAAGTTGCATTGCAAATTGACCTAGTTGCTCATCTGTGGGCTCTTCATTGATGTTGTACATCTTGATTTGACCATAGATACGTTCTTTCGCTAAATCTACAACCTCATCGTATTTTACTTCTAGGTTGTTAGCCGTAACGATTCTGTTTTCGATGATAGTCCATTTCAAGTTATTCAAGAAGTCTGCAAATCCTTCTTCGATTTCCTCAGCTGAAAGGTTCGGGTTTGTAGCCTGTAACCATCTTTTTAAGAAATCTTCAGGGAACTTAGCCTCAACTTTTTCCATACCAAAAGTATACATGTCATTACGTAACTTCTGTGCAGAATTTTGTTTGAACAAGTTCTCAACTTCTTCTTTAACTTTTTCGTTGAATTGCTCTTCAGTTGTTACTTCTCCTTCTGGGAACAATTTGTCGAAAAATTCTTGATTTAAATTAGCTTCTTCAAGACGGTTAATGTTCTGAACTGTAAGTTCGAATTTAGTAACATCAAGGTTTTCAGCTTCTTCTTCTGTAATGCCTAAGATACGAGCGATGTCAGCAGCTTTGAATGCTTTTTTAATATCGATTTTAACGGTATCATCTTTTTTAAGACCTACCAACGATTTTTTAATCTTAGCATCCTCAATTACATCTGTACGTACAGATGTAGTTTTTTCTATACCGTCTTCTTTCTCTTGTTTTAAAGTAGCGTATAATACGTCACCTTCTTCAGAGACTTCTGGGTTGGTCATCTTTCCGTAGCTACGACGTAAATTTTTAGTACGTTCTACCAAAGTAGCTTCATCTGCTTTGATGTCATACTCTGTAAATTCTGTTTCAGCAGAAAAAGGAACATCAAAAATAGGAGCTAGTCCGATTTCGTAATTAAAATTAAAAGTATCTTTAAAATCCCAGTTGTATTTGTTGTCTTCTTCGTTATCTAAAGGAAGAGGTTGGCCTAAAACTTCAAGTTTCTCTTCTGTGATATATGCAGAGATTTTTTCGTTTACAACGCGATTGATTTCGTCCAACAAAATAGCTTTACCATAAGTACGTCTAATATGGCCCGTAGGTACCAATCCAGGACGAAAACCAGGTAGTTTTGCTTTTTTTGCTTGATCTTTAATCGCTTTGTCAACTGCAGGATTATAATCTTCTGGGGTTAAATCAACGGTAATTTTAGCGCTGATATCGTCGATTTTCTGATGTGAAATGTTCATACTTTTCTTAAGCGTTCGTTATTTTCGCATTATAAAAAAAATCCTCCCGATTTCTGTTGGTCGGGAGGATATCAAGTGCGGAAGAAGGGACTCGAACCCCCACGCCTCGCGGCGCCAGATCCTAAGTCTGGTGCGGCTACCAATTACGCCACTTCCGCAGTTATTAGGATTTCTTTTGTGATACAAAGATAGAACTCAAAACGATATTTGTCAAGGCTTTTCTATAAAAAAATGATAATACAGGTGTGTTTTTTATCTAACAGCCTATAATTCAAGTTGATTTTTTTTTAAAAAAAGTTTGTCGAAATATTAAATAGAGGGCTGATGAGGCCTTTTTTGGAGTATTTGTTCCTTTAAATAGGGGAAATCAGTGAAGTATTTACCGATTGGTTCCTATAAAAGGAGATTATTTTTTGAAAAAATAGTTGCGAGTATGGATTTTTGTATGTTACTTTGAATATCAAAGTACTTTTATGAGTCAACAGGATTTAATTAAGGAAATAGGGCAGATACGTTCGTTGATGGAGCGTTCCTCTAAATTTATGTCTATAAGTGGTCTTTCGGGAATCCTTATAGGAAGCTATGCTTTAATAGGTGCCTTCTTTGGTTATATTACAGTATACGGCTACCGCAGTGATTTCAGATATAGGGATAACTATATAACCGATTCGGGGATTATCGGAAAGCTTGTACTTATTGCTGGATTGGTATTGCTTTTGTCTGTCCTTACTGGTTTCCTGATGGCCAAGTACAAAGCAAAAAAGAACAATCAAACTATATGGAATGCGACCAGTAAAGGCTTGTTGACAGCTACAGCGATACCGTTATTGACAGGGGGCTTGTTCTCATTGTTATTGGTATATAAAGGCGAGTACGGTTTGATTGCTTCTTCGTTACTGATTTTTTACGGATTGGCATTATGTACTGCCAGCACATTTACCTTTAAAGAGGCAAGATGGTTAGGTCTAATGGATATCGTATTAGGGCTATTGGCACTATGTTTTCCTGGGTACGGACTTTGGTTTTGGGCGATCGGTTTTGGTCTACTGCATATTATTTACGGAATTATAGTTCATCAACGTTACGAGAAGTGAGTTTAGACCTATCCCTATATGATAAAGTGTTGGAGAATCGTGTCCGTTTGCAGATTATGAGTGTATTGGTTGCAAATGAGTATTATGATTTTAATTCGCTGAAAGAACTCTTGCAGGTTACTGATGGTAATTTAGCTTCTAACCTTAAGAGCTTGGAAAAGGAGGGCTACCTTATCGTTGAAAAGAGTTTTGTCGATAGAAAGCCTAATACCAAGTATATCCGTACAGATAAGGGACAGAAAGCTTTTGAAAACCATTTAAGCGCACTCGAAAATTTAATAAAACAACAGTATAAATAGTTTTTTTTGTCCATCAACTTTGAAAAGCAAAGTACTTTCTTTACCAATAGGGCGCTTGAATAAATACATTATATAAAAAAAGTTAATCACATTTAAAATAATAACAATCATGGAAAATGAAGTAAAAACCCCTCCACAACTGCCAGGTTCGAATATCACGGTTTTCGAGCGCCTTAGTAATTCTGTCATTCTAAAGTTGTTTGTCATCTTTGTTCTACTATTGATTATGATGATCCCGATGTCATTGGTTGATGATTTGGTCAGCGAGCGGAAGAATCGCGAGCAACAGGTTTCTTCCGAGATTGCAGCAAAATGGGGACGGGATCAGGTAATTGCGAGTCCAGTATTGGCAGTTCCTTACGACTATGTAAGCGAGGTTGTTGAAAAAGATAGCAAAGGTAAAGATGTGGTTGTACAACGTCTTGAGCAAGATTGGATGTTTCTATTGCCTAGTCAGGCACAGGTGCAGACAGATATTAAACCGGAGAGCTTAAAGAGGGGAATCTATGAATCTGTCGTATATAATTCAAGCTTTACTATAAAAGGAAATTTCGCTGGATTGGATATGAAATCGCTTCCGGTTGCGGCAGATAGGATGAGGTGGAGTGAGGCTCGTCTGGTCTTCGGTGTACAAGATGTGAAAGGACTTTCTGCTGATCCTGAGCTGGAATGGGCAGGGCAGAAATTGCCGCTAACCATGGATGTCCGAAACTTCCAGTTGTTTAATAACAATATGGCAGCTAACCTTCCATTAACTAAAGGGGAGGATACCAAGTTTGATTTTAAGATTCAGGTCAAGTTAAGAGGGTCTAAGTCTATCAACTTCTTACCGTTGGCCAATCATACGGTGGTCGAAGCAAAGGGAGATTGGGGAAATCCAAGTTTCAACGGGGCCTACCTCCCAGAGGTGCGTGAGGTATCGGATAAAGATTTTAACGCATCATGGAACATTCCTTCTTTTGGTAGAAAGCTCCCACAGCAATGGTCCGGAGGAAATGACCGTCTGTACCGCTTTTCGGGAATGTCGCTCGCTGAGGCAGATTTCGATAATTATATAGAGGCAACCGAAACTGCAGCAAGTGTGAATATAGAAGCAGCGACAGATATGGATATGGTTCAGATCAATTTCCTGCCTGAAGTGAATAACTATCAAAAGACAACCCGGGTTGCCAAATATGGAATCCTCGTTATTGTATTGACATTTGCATCCTTATTTTTTACGGAGATTATTAAAAAGCAACGCATTCATCTTATTCAGTATATCCTGATAGGGGCAGCCATGATTTTGTTCTATTCGCTGTTATTGGCGATCTCCGAACACCTGGGATTTAATGTTGCTTATTTACTGGCTGCAGTGGCTACCATCGTATTGATTGCATCTTTTATCCGGATGATTACCAAAGACAACAAAACGGCGTTGTTATTTACAGGGATATTAGGGTTGTTTTATGGCTTTATATTCGTATTGATGCAATTGCGCGATTACTCCCTAATCGTAGGTACAGTCGGGGTATTTGTTATTCTAGCTATTCTTATGCGGATATCTACTAAGGTCAATTGGTATCAGTTTGACAAACAATGAGACTAGGTCCAGAAGGCATCAAGATGTATGTAACATACATCTTGATGCTATTTAAACGATTTTGACAAAGCCTTGCTAGACGCAGCCTGCATAGACTGAATCCGACATGGCTCCAGTGAATACATCTAGCACTCCCATGTAGATATGTAATTGTTCTATTTTATTAAAGTGCTCGGGTAACGTCCACTCTAATTGGGCAGTATCGTTCCTCGCTTCACCTTGATATAGAGTCCACTCCTGTTCAAGGTCGTAAACCAGGAGTAACATGTTATAATGCATGTGTTTGTAGCTTTGGGAGTCCCAGATGATTATTAATTTGCCCGTATCTCTTTTTGCTGAGATTACAAATGGCGCGGGTAGATCACCCCTGAAAATCAGCGCCTTTTCTGGATTGACATAGGGAGTAGTATCCTCCGTATAGTCTAGTGCTGTTTTGAAAATGTGTGATTGTGCTGTTTGAAAAGCCCCAACACGACTACCTGGAGGCGCAATGTTCTTGTATCCCAGTTTGATAATTTCTTTGATTGGTCTCAAGAACTGAGATACCGCCTTCATACGGTTCCGATTGATGACTGTCAGCGGACTCGGCTTACGCTTGATATAGCGGGGAAGTCCACGAATAATTGCTTGTCCATTTAACTCATAACCTACAACACTTCCCACTTTTCCAGAGAATGGACCATTGATGCCACCTTTTAGAATTGCCATAATTGTGTGTTTTTTAGGATAGTCGTCTTCGAAGTCGATTCGATGTCTATCCGCTATTAGTTTATAATTAACTTATACTAAATATACGCATTCTTTTGGTTATATAGAATTATACTAGGGAGTATATAGAGAGGTCCTAGTGTTTTACCTCTATCAACCCTCTATCAACCCTCTATTTAGACTCTATAAAATCTCTATAAAAATAGTAGTTGTAACGAATGTATTAGCTCGTTGGTGTTAACCTTTAAGAAATATAGGTTAGGAAGGTGTGATTGGGTATTCACCGAATATGTTGTCCTCTTCTGCTACTTTTAATTGCTTTTTCGTTAAAAAATTTTGTGTAAATAGGAGGTGGCCGAAAAATTTACGAAAAATTAACAACCTAGCTGAAGTAAATGATATTAAGCCTAAATTTGATTGTAACCCAAGCAGTCTTCAACTTAAGGTGGACTGCGCACATATAAACTCAGCGAAGTACAAAGTATGAAAAAAGCTAAAGTCTTTTATGTTTTCGCGTTTTTGTTTGTTTCAGTAGGTAGCAGTAATGCCCAACAGACAAATTACGAATGGAAGCAAGCGACAGAAGGAGGATATTCCTATAAGTATGTCTCTAATGATCCTACACACTCCAGATTTTATACCTTAAAGAATGGCTTGACAGTGATATTGAGCCCAAGTAAAAAGGAACCTCGGATTCAGACTTATATTGCCACGAAAGCGGGAAGTAAAACAGATCCTAAAGATCATACTGGTCTAGCGCATTATCTGGAGCACTTATTATTTAAAGGGACAGAGCAATTTGGCTCTTTGGATTGGGCTAAAGAGAAACCGCTTCTAGACAAGATCGATGGTTTATACGAAGACTATAATTCTACCAAGGATGAGGCAAAACGTAAGGCTATTTATAAAGAGATTGATGCGGTTTCGGGTGAAGCTGCGAAATATGCCATTGCAAATGAGTATGATAAACTCATGAGTAATATGGGAGCAGAAGGAACTAATGCGTTTACTTCATTCGAGCAGACGGTCTACATCGAAGATATCCCTAATAATGTGGTGGACAAATATCTTGCTGTGCAGGCTGAGCGGTTCAAAAGTCCGGTGTTCCGCTTATTCCATACCGAGCTAGAGGCTGTTTATGAAGAGAAGAATATTGGTTTAGATACAGACAATCGTAAAGCTATTGAAGCCATGTTTGAGGGATTATTCCCTACGAATAACTATGGACAGCAAACGGTGTTAGGGACAGTAGAACATCTGAAGAACCCTTCGCTAAAAGCTATCCGTGCTTATTTTGAGACTTATTATGTGCCGAATAATATGGGGGTCATCATGTCAGGTGACTTCGATCCGAACACCATGATCAAAAAGGTGGATGCGGCATTTGCTTATATGCAAACTAAAACGGTACCGGCTTATACTTTTGCACCAGAAAAACCGATTACCAAACCTATCATCAGAGAGGTAAAAGGGCCTAACGCAGAGTTCTTGTTCTTGGGATTTAGATTTCCAGGTGCAGCTACGAAAGATGCACAGATGCTTAATCTTTTGGGAAGTATTCTTACCAATGGGTCTGCAGGTTTGATTGACCTGGATCTGGTAAAATCACAGAAATTACTAGGCGCGGGAGCCTTTCCTTATATATTAAAAGACTACTCGATGTTGATCCTTCAAGGGAACCCTTCTCAAGGTCAATCTTTGGATCAGGTCAGAGAATTGTTGCTTGCGGAGCTTGATAAATTACGTAAAGGCGATTTTTCAGAAGATTTGATTACTTCTATCGTCAATAATGAGCGCAAGGCACAAATTGCTAGAAATGATAGTTATCAGAGTAGGGCCGAAGAGTTAATGAGTGCCTTTACTTCTGAATTGGATTGGGCCAATGAACTACGTAATACGGATTGGTTAGCGACGGTAACGAAAAAGGATATTGTTGATTTCGCAAACAAATACCTAAATGATCAAAACTATGTGGCTATCTATAAAAAACAAGGGGTAGATGAAAATGTGGTTAAGGTCGTCAAACCGGAGATCACTCCTGTCACTGTAAACCGTGAAGCACAATCCGCATTCTTGACTAAGGTAAATGCTATGCCTGAAGAGGAAATCAAGCCAGTATGGTTGGATTACAGTAAAGACATTCAGAAATCTACATCCCATGGGGTAGAGGTCTTGGCTGTAGAGAATAAGGATAATGAGTTGTTCAGTTTAG
>JBEBQJ010000107.1:0-16255 GCA_040395455.1 Sphingobacterium yanglingense
CCCAAGCAATGGAAATCCCATCATAGGTACTAGTTCCTCGACCAATTTCATCCAATAGAATAAGACTCCTGTCCGAAAGGTTATTCATGATACTTGCGGTCTCGTTCATCTCGACCATAAACGTCGACTCTCCTGAAGAGAGATTATCAGAAGCCCCTACCCGGGTAAATATTTTATCTACAAGACCTATATGCGCTTCCTTTGCAGGAACAAAACAACCGATCTGTGCCATCAGAACAATTAATCCAGTCTGACGCAACAAAGCCGATTTACCCGCCATATTAGGTCCCGTTATAATGATAATCTGCTGCGTTTCTGGGTCCAGGTACGTATCATTTGTAATATAATCTTCACCCACTGGAAGATTTTTCTCAATAACAGGGTGTCGACCACCTTTAATATCCAGAATCTTTGTATTACTGATTTCTGGTTTGATATAATAGTTTTTCTCAGCAATCACTGCAAAATTGAGCAACACATCCAATTTTGCAATAAGCTGTGCATTCAGCTGTACAGGCTTGATATATTCACTAATAGCAAGCAACAGTTCCGCGTAAATTCGATTTTCGATAGCTTGTATCTTCTCTTCTGCTCCCAGGATCTGCTCTTCGTATTCTTTTAGCTCTTCCGTAATGTACCTTTCTGCGTTGACCAAGGTCTGTTTACGAATCCACTCCGTTGGCACTTTATCTTTATGTGTATTCGTTACTTCTAGGTAATAACCAAACACATTATTAAAAGCAATTTTCAACGATGGGATGCCTGTAATTTCAGACTCGCGACGCTGTATTTCCAACAGATAGTCTTTCCCTCCAAAAGCAACCTTACGTAACTTATCCAAATCTGCATCAATTCCATCAGCGATGACATTTCCTTTATTCAACGCTACTGGCGGTTCGGCTTGAAGTGTTTTTTCGATTTTCTCCCGAATCAGCGCACAGGGGTTCAGTTGTTCAGAAATAATAGACAACGACTCTGAAGCTTTAACATCGGTCAGTGCTTTCAATTTTTCAACAGCATATAGCGCACGCTTCAATTGAGATATTTCCCTCGGATTTGCTTTTTGAAGCCCAATTTTACTGATCAACCGCTCTAAATCCCCTACTTGCTTTATTTCACGGATCAACTCATCACGCATCTCACGATTCTGATGAAAATAATCAACCACATTGAGTCGCTCTTGTATCGATTTAATATCCTTAAGAGGCATTACTATCCATCGCTTCAATAGGCGTGCGCCCATTGGCGAAGAGGTTTCATCCAATACATCGGATAGCGTAATCGCATTCTCATTGGCCGAACCAATAAGTTCTAAATTGCGAATAGTGAAGCGGTCTAACCACATATAACGATCTTCTTCGATTCGGGCTATATGTGAGATATGCTGCAGATTACGATGCTCAGTTTCATTGAGGTAATGTAAGGCTACACCTGCAGCAATAATTGCTGTAGGCATGCGATCAATGCCAAACCCCTTCAAAGATTGAACCTCGAAATGCTTTAATAGATTCGCTTCGGCATAATCTCCGGTATAAGGCCATTCATCCAACGAATAGGTATAATATTGAGTCCCAAAATTCGTTGCAAATTCTTTCGACTGCTTACGCGGCATAATAACCTCTGTAGGTTTAAAACCTTGAAGCAATTTATCAATATAACCGGCACTTCCTTGCGCCACAAGAAACTCTCCAGTAGAGATATCTAAAAAAGAAATACCTATAGTATTCTTATCAAAAAAAACAGAGGCTAGGTAATTATTCGATTTCTGCTGTACAATATTATCACTGTACGACACTCCTGGTGTAACCAACTCTGTCACTCCCCGCTTTACAATCGTTTTGGTCATCTTGGGATCTTCCAACTGATCGCATATGGCGACCCGCTGTCCAGCCCTCACCAGTTTTGGCAGATATGTTTCCAAAGAATGATGCGGGAATCCAGCAAGTGCTGTCTCAGATTCCGTTCCATTACCTCGTTTGGTCAAGACAATACCTAAGATTCCTGCGGCTTTGACCGCATCCTCGCCAAAAGTTTCATAAAAATCACCTACACGGAATAATAATAATGCACCAGGGTATTTCGCCTTAATCGAATTATACTGCTGCATTAGGGGAGTTTCTTTCTTTACCTTTGCCAATGGGAATCTGTTTTTTGTTGAGGTGTAAAAATAAGAGAATTGTAGGGATTTGACAAGCCGAATATCCTTCTATTACTGTATTACGGTCTATTACTTGTAAATTTCAACCTTCATCTCTCCCGATTCAGTAATATACCCTCGATACATGCCCGCCGTATTGAAAGGCAAAGCCACATTCCCATCTCTATCCAATACAATCATTCCTCCATCACCACCCATTTCGCCTATTTTTCGGATTACTTCTTTCGATGCCTCTACAGCAGATAATGACTTATACTGCATCAATGCTGCGACATCATATGCGGCCACATTTCGTATAAAGTATTCTCCCCACCCAGTACACGAGATACCGACCTTTTCGTTTGCATAGGTCCCCGCACCAATAATAGGTGAGTCTCCTATCCGACCAAATTTCTTATTCGTCATTCCTCCAGTAGACGTACCTGCGCTAATATTCCCATTATTATCCAGCGCTACGCAACCTACGGTTCCAAACTTGTCATCCTTCCACTCGGGTTTTGTGACCGACTGCTTATCGCTATGGTCCAATTCAACAGCTTTACTATCTTCTTTTAATACCCGTTGCAGGGCATTCCAGCGTTCTTCCGTATAAAAATAAGAAGGTACTACCTGAGTAATCCCTTGTTCTGCAGCAAATCGTTCGGCTCCCTGCCCCATCATCATGACGTGGGGAGAGTGTTTCATCACTGCAATGGCTGCGCTTATAGGATTTTTTATAGTCGTCACTCCAGCCACTGCCCCAGCAGCGCCATCCTTCCCCATCATAATAGAGGCATCTAACTCATTGGTGCCCTCATGCGTAAAAACAGCTCCTTTACCAGCATTGAACAGAGGAGAATCTTCCATAACATGGATAGCAGCTTCGACAGCTCGCTCACTGCTCTCCCCTTTTTGGAGAACCTTATAACCAGCCTGCAGAGACGCATAGAGAGCTTCTTTGTAAGCTTGCTCTTTCTGAGGAGTCATTTTTGCTTTTAAAATAGTTCCTGCACCACCATGTATCACAAGGATTACTTTATCTTTAGGGATTGAACTCTGCCCCACGCTAACTAAACTCATAATCATTAAAACCAAAAAAGAAATATTTTTCACCATCATAATACGGATAATAATCCTGTAAATTAATAATTTTTAGATAATGTATTTACTTCTGTTTTTAAAAAAACAAATGGAGCTATATACTTTGTCCGTTTTTTTTTAGGTTTGCATCGAATTTGTGATTAGGCCATGGCTATAAAACGTAGTAACTATAAAAAGAAAAAAGTGACCAATACCCCTTGGAAGAAACAGCTAAAACACTGGTCTATCCGAATAGTAGTGGGCTTTTTCGCATTGAGTATCTTTTGGGTACTATGTTTAAAATTCATCAACCCACCTGTCACCTACCTCATGTTGAAAAGGGGATTTCAATGGCAGACGGAAGGCAAGGGCTTTAAAATAGAAAAAGACTGGCTCCCCTACGATGAGCTTTCAAATAACCTAAAAAGAGCAGCTCTGGCCGGTGAAGACGCCCATTTCATGACCCACAACGGCTTTGATACCAACGCCATCAAACAAGCGCTGGAAAAGAACAAATCCGGGAAACCACTTCGAGGAGGGAGCACTATTAGTCAACAAGTTGCAAAAAATGTATTTCTTTGGCCAGGCCGTTCTTGGCTCAGAAAAGGTCTAGAGACTTATTTTACATTCCTGATTGAAATCATCTGGAGCAAAAAACGCATCCTTGAGGTCTATCTAAATGTAATCGAAATGGGACAAGGGGTATACGGAGCGGAAGCTGCTGCACATTACTATTTTAACAAATCCGCAAAAAGCCTTACAAAGAAAGAGGCAGCTCTGATTATAGCAATACTCCCCAATCCAAGACAATGGGATGCCCGCCGTCCGTCCAATTACGTCAACTCACGAGCCAATAATATTGTACGCTATCTCAGCCATTACGACATTCCTGAATAGAACAATCAAAAAATAAGGCAAACAGGTTTACCAACAGTAATTGAAGCAGACTCATCTAGTTCCAAGGCTCCCGTCAATATATTTCTTTTAAAAACGGCAACCTGATTAGATAGTTGATTCGTCACAAATAGCCAATTCCCATCTGTCGATATATTCAAGTTCCTTGGTGAAATTCCTCCTGCAGAAACAACACTTTTGACACGGAGCTTTTGGTCTTCCAGCACCTCATAACACACAATTACATTTGCATCACCCCGATTTGTAGCATACACAAACCGTCCGTCTGCAGATACCTTTACATCTGCAGCACCATGTTCTCCTTCAAATCCTTTTTCATAAATAGGTAGCATCTGAACATTTACCCATTCTCCACTCTTCTCTTGAAACACGGCCAACTCACCTGTCAACTCAAGCACTACATATAAGCATTTGGCATCATCAGAGATAACAACATGCCTTGGTCCTGTCCCTTTTGGGGCCTGTATGCTATCTATCCTCTTGAAACTATATCCTTTACCACTTTTTTCTATCTCATACACATAGATCAGGTCAGCCCCCAAATCAGACACAAATAGCCTCGTCCCATCAATAGAGAAAAAGGCAGAATGTACATGTGATGCAGATTGACGTTCTTTATTGATGCTACTTCCTTTAAACTGGATGAAATCTTCCTCTCTATCCATTTCTCCATTATTTTTTAAAGAAAATAGTGTTAGCGAACCACTGCTATAGTTTGAAACCACAAGAACTGGTTGGCTAGGGCTAATGGCTACATGGCAAGGATGAGCTCCTTTAGTAGGCAATGTGCCAACAACAGTCCTATTTTCTAAATCAATAGCGGTCAACGTTCCTACATTATTTTCATTCACCGCATACAACATCTTACCTTTCCGAGCTAAAAAAGAAGGATTATCCATCGGTATAGTTCCTGAAAAATTAGAAACCCCTTCATTTTTCTCAAAATCATAAATCTGTACTCCTTTACTTCCGTCGGCAGAGGTATAAGTACCTACATATAGCTCGACCGTTTGTCCCGATACATCTAAAAATAAACCCGACATCAATAGTCCCAATAATACAGTTGTTAACCTCCTTAAATCAATCATTTTATACCGGCGTTAAATTTCGTTAAAAACGATATTAGCCTTCATCAAAAAGCTATATTCGTAACAAAATATAGAATAAAAAATAAATTTTCAAAAATCAAACAAGACAATCTTCTCCAACCTTCACTGTTATATTCAGTATAGCTGGGGAGATAATCTTATTCTGATGAAAAATACGACTTTTACAAATTATTCTGATATTTTTGTATACAAATATTGAATAACACACCTTATGAAATACTCCTGTTTAACTAAAGCACAAATATTCAGGAGCATTCCGTATGGCAGATAAAAAGACAAATTATACACATATGAAAAAAATATTAGGGATATTTCTTATTCTATCCATATACTTTTCACCATCTATTGGACAAGAGAAGCTTATAGACCGTGTCATATCGACTGTTGGCTCGAGCCATATCCTACAGTCGGACCTAGAATTGGAGTACACACAGTATCTAGCACAAGGAAATACACCTAATGATAAGATAAAATGCTATATCCTTCAACAGTTGTTAACGCAGAAACTCTTGGCACAGCAGGCTATAATTGACTCGGTAGAGGTCTCTGAGAGTGAAATTGATGACCAACTGAATTTCCGTATCCGTTCGATGATCCAAAAAGCTGGTGGTAAAGAAAGACTTGAAGAATTCTTAAATCGGTCTATACTACAGCACAAGGAAGAAATGCGCCCTGCTGTCGCTGAACAACTAAAAGGCAACAAGATGCAAGGACAACTGGTTGCTAAAGTTGATGTCACTCCCCAAGAAGTGAAAAAATACTTTCAAAGCTTAAATGCAGATAGTCTTCCCTATTTCAATACAGAAATAGAATATGCCCAATTGGTTATCAACCCGGTATTGACCAAAGAGGAGAAAGAACAGTTCCGCACCAAAGCCGAAGGTTATCGCCAGCAGGTATTAAATGGTTCTGATTTTGGAACAATCGCTCGTCTTTACTCCGAAGATGGCTCGGCCCCTTATGGAGGCGAATTAGGCTTCAGTACGAGAGATGCGTGGGTGAAGGAGTTTTCTGCACAGGCCTTTAAATTAAAAGCCGGAGAGATGTCACCTGTATTCGAGACACAGTTTGGCTTTCACTTTCTTCAAGTTCTGGAAAGACGCGGAGAAGAAGTGAATGTACGCCATATCCTAGTCAAAAGCAAACCTACCAATGCAGCCCTATCTCGTAGCAAAGCGAAGATAGACAGTATCTACGGACTTATTGTAGATACCAAGCGTATGAATTTCAACACTGCAGCTTCGATATACTCTGACGATAAAGAAACAAAATATAATGGTGGGGTAGTAACTAATATGGAAGACCGCTCTACTTTAATCCCTGTAGACCAACTGGACGATGTCGCTGTTTTTAATGCCATAGACCCTCTGAAAGAAGGTGAAATATCTAAAGCTGTGTTATATACAGATAAAAGAACCGGCGAATCTTCGTACCGTATATATTATCTAAAATCTAGAATAGCTCCCCATAAAGCGAATTTAGACCAGGATTTTGCCAAGATAAAGGATGCTGCACGCCAGGACAAAGTAAACCGTACATTAAGTGAGTGGTTTGAATCTAGAAGAGAAACCACTTTCATCGATGTCAATCCAGATTTCTTAACATGTGAAGAGTTAAAAATCTGGGTAAACAACAGTGATAAGATTGTAAAAGGCAACTAAATATAAAGGGCGGAAAGTTTAACTTTCCGCCCTTTTTTATTCTCATACCAATCTGTCCTATCGTTCGAACAACATCTCCAAAACGACACGCCACTGATAGTCGTCTTTTAATTGCCATATCCTAATATAATTAAACTTCACATCCTTATCTTTAGAAGAAACTGTTGCTGTTCCCAAAGAATATGCAAACTCTCCACTATAGGCCCTTCCTACATCCGTAGGCTCCGTCTCAATAGTTATCCGTTGTCTCTTTAAAAAGGAAAGTACGTTTTTTCTTCCAGTGATTTCCTCTTGCCACGGGTAGTAAAAGCGTGCATCTTCTGCTAAGAACTCGGAATAAGCTGTTTCGTTATTGGCTTTTAAGACTGTCGAAAATAATTGATCTGTAGACATAACCACATCTTCTCTCTGCTGCAATCTAACTTTCGAACGATGCTTTAGATACCAAGAATCATCTGGCTCATGGTACCAGATCTCCTTCGGCTGATTCTTACCAAAGTTTTCCACTTCAGTCCTTAACTCTACCTTCCAATCTCCTTTTTTCCCTCGTTTCCAAACTGTCAGGTACTGTCCATTTCTCTTCACAGCACCTACTTTCTGAAACTCCATCTTTCCTGAAGTAACTCCCCAATCAAGGCTTTTTGACACCAAAGCAAAGTTAGGGTCCCAAGTCAAAACATCAGGGATATTCGGCCTATTGTTAAGATAATTAAAAGCATTTACTGCCGAAGGCACATAAAAAACAGACTCTTTATCAATAATTGATGAGAATGCAGCGTGCGGCGATTGAGCCTTAGAAAGTGACGCTGCATTTCTATCCGCTGTAATCAACCCTCCAACTTTATCCGGTAATTGAGCAAACAATACTGGAGCTTGGAATACAAAACAAACAAGAGATATGCTGGTTAAAAAACTATTATATTTCATAAATACATGACCTATTTATTATCTGTCATTTTGAACCTACAATATCAAATCTTATTCCAAAGTGTTCCATCTTTGCTATCTTTCAATTGAATACCAATTGCAGAGAGTTCTTGCCTTATCCTATCAGAAGTTGCAAAGTCTTTATTCTGCTTAGCTTCGTTACGCAGCTTAATCACCAGATCCATCAATCCTTCCATATCTTGACTCCCCCCTGCCAACTGGTCGTCTTTCAGCCCCATAATATCAAACACAAACTCTTGCATCAATTGTCTTATCTCCTCCAGTGTAACCGCATTAACCTGTTGCTTTCCATCGTAAATAGAATTAATAAGACGCACGATTTCGAAAAGTTCAGCAATCAATATAGGACTGTTAAAGTCATCATCCATTGCGGCATGACACTTATTACGAATTTCGTTTAAATCTACATCAATTTTAGTTTTACCTGAAGGCGTGATTTTATCTAACAAAGCAATAGCTGTCATCAAGCGCTTAAAGCCTTTTTCGGCCGCGTCCAATGCTTCATTTGAAAAATCCAGCGTACTCCTATAATGTGCTTGCAGCATAAAAAAACGAACTGCCATAGGCGAATATCCTTTCTCAAGTAAAGGGTGGTCTCCAGTAAACAATTCGCCTGGTAAAAATCCATTACCTGCGGATTTTGACATCCGTGCTCCATTTACCGTCAGCATATTAGTATGCATCCAATACTTGGCTGGTTGTACATGATTACAGGCTTCAGATTGCGCAATCTCATTGGTGTGATGCGTAGCCGCCAAATCCATACCTCCTCCATGTATATCAAATTGATTTCCGAGATATTTGCGACTCATTGCCGAACACTCGATGTGCCAGCCAGGAAAACCAACACTCCAAGGTGAAGGCCAACGCATAATATGTTCAGGTTTTGCTTTTATCCATAGTGCAAAATCCAACCGCCCCCTCTTTTCGTCTTGACCTCCAAGTTCACGCGTATTATTCAACAGATCCTCTAAGTTACGATTGGTTAAAATAGTATAGTTATGTTCTTTCACATACTTATCCACGTCAAAGTATACCGTACCATTTACCTCATATGCATAACCATTATCAATGATTTGGCTCACCATTTCAATCTGTTCAGAAATATGCCCAGTAGCTGTCGGCTCTATACTAGGAGGCAACGTATTGAACATCCTCAATACGTCATGAAATCCGAGCGTATACTTCTGCACAATCTCCATAGGCTCCAACTGCATCAGCTTTGCCTTTTTTGCAAATTTATCGTCTCCCTCATCATTATCTCCTTCGAGATGTCCAGCATCGGTTATATTACGCACATACCGAACTTTATATCCTAAATGCAAAAGGTAACGAAAAATCAAATCGAAGGACACAAACGTCCTACAATTGCCCAAGTGTACATCACTGTATACGGTAGGTCCACACACGTACATCCCAACAAGATTAGGATGAATGGGGTCAAACTTTTCCTTTTTTCGCGTAAGAGTATTGTATACAGATAGATTGTGTTGCATATCGAACAGATAATATATTGATTAAACTATTTTTGTCTAAAATAAACTTGAATAGGGACTCCGTTGAAGTCAAAATTCTCTCTCAGTTTATTCTCCACGAAGCGTCTATAAGGCTCCTTGATATACTGTGGCAAATTACAGAAGAAAGCAAACATCGGACTACGACCTGGTAGCTGTGTTACATATTTGATTTTAATATATTTACCTTTTATGGACGGAGGTGGATAATTTTCTATAATCTCCAACATCACATCATTCAACTTAGAGGTAGGTATTTTCTTCGTCTTATTCTGATAGATCTCCATAGCCTTCTCAACGACTCTGAAAATACGTTGTTTCTCTGTAACAGAAGTAAAAATAATCGGCACATCCGTAAAAGGAGCTATCTTTTCCTTAATTCTCGCCTCAAATTCCTTCATCGTTTTGTTGTCCTTTTCAATGGTATCCCATTTGTTGACAACGATAAGGATACCTTTTTTGTTCTTCTCTGCCAAATGGAAGATATTGATATCCTGACCTTCTATTCCGTCATTGGCGTCCAACATTAACACCACTACATCAGAATCTTCTAAAGCTTTAATAGTACGCATTACCGAATAGAACTCGATATCCTCATTAACTTTGCTCTTTCTTCTTAATCCTGCGGTATCTATCAATAGGAACTCATGTCCAAACTGGTTATAGTGAATACGTATAGAATCTCGGGTGGTTCCGGCTACATCTGTAACGATATTTCTATCTACCCCCAGCAAGGCATTGGTCATAGAAGATTTTCCTACATTTGGTCGACCCACAATCGCAACTTTAGGCAAAGGTGTCTCATCCTCTTCTTCTTCATCCGGGAAATTAGAAACTACTGCATCCAAAAGCTCGCCTGTACCAGACCCTGTAGCTGATGATACATTATAAATCTCGCCCAATCCAAAAGCATAGAATTCGGCCGAATCATAATGCAATTTTGCATGGTCTACTTTATTTGCAACAACATATACCGGCTTGGATGTACGACGTAACAAATCTGCGATTTCATCATCCAAATCTGTAATTCCGGTAGTTACATCTACCATAAATATAATAACAGAAGCCTCCTCGATAGCTATGTGAACCTGATCGCGGATTGCCTCTTCAAAGACATCGTCCGACCCGTGCACAAAACCACCGGTATCAATCACGGTAAATTTCTTACCAATCCAATCTGCAACTTCATAATGACGATCACGCGTCACACCACTAAAGTCATCTACAATCGCTTTTCTACTCTCAGTCAAACGATTAAACAAGGTCGATTTTCCCACATTGGGGCGCCCTACAATTGCAACAATATTTGCCATATCTTTATTTTTTTATCTCGCGCGTTACCATCACGGCAACTAATCTTTTATTAAACAATAAATAGAAGGTACAAAGTTACGCAAAAACAGTGGTATTATGCTTTCTTGCCAGCAACTTACTATATAATATTTTTGTACATTCTAACGGCAGCTGTTTCTTTTTTCTAAGAGATTAACTTGCATTTTTTCAAAAAGAAAGCCCCACGGAATATCCGCGGAGCTTCTAAAAAAACAAGTACTTGCTCGACCCTATTAATTGCCCGTAGGATTCTGCGTTAATGTACCTGGATAGGAGTTAATAGCACTCTGTGGTATATAATAAATCACGCGATAGTCTTTCGCAGATATCTCTTCTGCTTGATTATGTGGCCCGGGGTATCTTCTTGTTAAAGACTCTCCATTTCTAAACACATCATAACTGCGTTCTGCCTGATAAGCCAACTCTAGTTGACGCTCTTTATCGATACGACTCTTTGCATTACTAGCATCTAATGAAGCATAGCCCCCATTCACAATAGACCGATTACGAATAAGGTTCAAATCTTCTAGGGCTGCACTATAATTATCCAACTTTGCATAGGCTTCAGCACGGTTAAGATAAACTTCACCTAAACGACTAATTACCGGCGAGTGTAGGTGCGAGTCTTCTCCTTCTCTGGAGGCTTTTACAATATAGAACTGAGGATAAGCCCTGTTTAAACTAATAAAGTAGTCTAGCACGCCGTTATACGTTTTTCCATCTTTATATTTAATACTGTATATCCCTTGCTCTTCATCTACAGGTGACAGCGCGTATACTTCTTTGTTATTTTTAGTAGAAACGGAATTTCCGTTCCGTACAACAGTATCTTGCACATAGTTAAATACGCCGCTTTTATCTTCTGCTATAAAACGAAAAACTTCTAAGTACTTACCTGTCTTTGCATTTTTAGCATAGGTTGGTTCTATAAAAGCAGCCCTTGCGTCAACAATGTTGTAGTTATCTGGTCGCCAATCATTCCTTCCTGTTTCGTTCAGGAGTCCAATATACTTAGCACTTGCGAACATCTCTCCCCAGCCTTGTCCACCGATATTTGCATACATACCACCAACTCCTGTAAAATGATCATCTCCAGAAAACTCTGAGGCTAGGCGTTTGATTGCAAAAATAGTTTCCGGATTAGTCTCGGGAGTGAGGGTGTTATACTTCATAAAATCTATTCTCGACAGCAAACTATATTCACCTGATTTAATGACCTTATCAGCATAGTCAACAGCGAGTTGTGCATACTCGCGATTGGGAGCTTCATATGTCCCACTCATATAAAGATAGACACGAGAAAGCATAGCTTGAGCAGCTCCTTTAGATGCGACAATAGGTTCTCTTTTTTTACCCTCTCTATCTTTGGCAATCATCGACTCTGCTTTTGTCAAATCGCTGATAACCTGTTCGTATACCTCTTTTACAGTAGAGCGGTCTGGCAAATTGAGATTACCCAACACGTCGTCTGGGGTTCCGTTCACAATAGGCACCCCTAAATTTACAGTTGGATTATCATAATATGGACGACCAAAGGCACGACACAAGTAGAAATACATCATCCCTCTAATGTAGTAACTCTCTCCCAACTGACTGTCAATCTCAGCACTTTGTCCCTCGGGAATCATTTTTATAAAGTTTGAAGCTTGAGCAATGGCTTTATAACCGTAATCCCAAAAGGTGGACAGGCGCCCATTATTAGGCGTTCGGGAAAAAGAGATAAACTCATAGAACGAATCGGTTGAGGCCCCTCTGATCATCATATTATCCCCCGCATATTCACCGGCCCTATGCATAGGATCTGACCAGGCTTTCAGCTGAGCATAGGTCCCGTTCAGCATCGCATCTGGGTGGTTTACTATATTCTCGGAATCCATAGAGCCATAAGGCATCCTATCAATATCACAAGATGTTAATAAGCCCGCAAATAAGGCTGTAAAAAATATCTTTTTCATACAATTTTCTCTACTAAAATGTAACACTCAAACCAAACATAAACTTCTTGACTGCAGGATATACTCCAGGCCCTGTCGAACCAAGGACTTTATTATCCTGCTCTGCTTTTGCAGCTTCCGTTGCTTCCAGAAGAGGCAACTCAGGATCCACTCCAGAGTATCCGGTGAAAGTGAAAAGATTTTCTCCAGAAAGGAAGACCCTTAAGTTGTTCACGTTATATTTCTTCAAATCAAAATTATACCCTAATGTCAATGATCTCAGACGAAAGAAATCCGCATCTTCTAAATAACGTGAAGACACTTGATTACCATTCTTGTCATTTTCATAAAGTGCTACAGGGTGGGTAGCTTGATCTCCTGGTTTTTCCCAACGACTCCAACCAGACTTTAATTTCATCTGATTACGATCCGTGTAGGTTCCATCAGCGTCGTACTCTTGTCTAGCATAATTATACAGCTTGGCTCCTATGGAATACCCAAATACGGCATTAAAATCAATTTTCTTATACCGCACAGCTGTAGTTATTCCCCCATATACATCGGCCGAAAGCTTGCCTGTGCTTACCTGATTTGCCTCTCCATACTTTGAAGTAGTAGTTTTTTCAATTGCATTTCCCGCACCATCTACCGTCTTGTACCACATTGGGGCACCATTGTCCGGATTTACACCAGCCCATTCCCTCAGATAGTAAGTATCTACAGGTTGGCCTGGTAATAATAGACGCTCAGCAGAACCAGCTATATTCGAACCATCTCCAACGATAATGGGTCTTACAACATAATTTCCATTCTTATCTTTTGTTTTATAGAGCTCTTTTAGCTTATTGCTATTATGTGCCAAATTGAGATCTAAGCTCCATAGCCAATCATCACTACGGACTATATCTCCGCCGATGTTGATCTCGAAACCTTGATTTTGCATCCTACCGATATTTTTCCAAACTCGATTAACCCCCACCAGACCACTAACAGGCACTTCATAAAGTACATTATCCGTATTTTTCAAATAGTAATCCAACGTCACCCTTGCTCTATTATTAAAAAAAGCAGCATCTACTCCTGCACCAAATGTATAGGTACTTTCCCAAGTCAAATCAGGATTACCAATCTGACTAATCAATGCACCTGGAATTCCATTATAGCTAGACGCATTTGAAACTGAATAAAGACTATACTGTGGATACAATGCCCTAGGACGATTTCCGACGCTACCATAAGCAGTGCGTAATTTTAAATTATCGACCCAAGAAGCATTAAACCAGTCCTCTCTCTCTATATTCCAGCCAGCACTCACAGAGTAAAATGTTCCAGCTTTCTTACCAAAGTTTGAAGCCTCATCTCTTCTTAAAGATACCTGAGCGAGGTACTTGTTGTCGTAAGCATAATTAGCATTCGCTAAATACGATTGCGTTGCCCACTCCGCAATAGCTCCCTTCGTTTTTTCGGGCTTCGCTACAACGTCTAATACTTCAAAACCAGGGACAAATCCCGTACCGAAGACGTCCAGAACTTTTCCCGAGAAATCATTGAACTCATATGCTGCGATACCATTCAAAGCATGACTCCCCCACTTTTTATTGAAACGCAAAATCTGACTTGTATACCTACGAGCGTACTCCCAACGATATTCAGCTAATCGTCCAATAGTGTTCAATCCGTCATTAGACCGAGGGTCTGTATAACTCGCCGAAGAATAATTATTATAGAAATAACTATTTACCGATGCAAAAGTCAACCAATCTGTGATTTTGATATCGAAATCAAGATTACCCATAAACTCATAATTCGTATTTTCGGCATGATTCCATTGCAAATCATAGAGATAGTTTGTATTTGAATTATTTACCCACCCACTATAACGATGTGGCACCAAATCACCATTTTCATCATAAGGACTATCCCATGGGAGATTTGAATACATCGCAGTAGTAGAGTACTGTCTATCCGCTACTCCTCTTCGCGCAGCAGTGACTCCTGGTTTGATGGACAACCAATCAAAGGGCTTATAAACTGTTTTTAAGCGTAGGTTGTAACGATTGTAATCATAACCTTTCACCGCACCAGATTCATCATAATATCCTAAAGACATATAAGATTGTAAGGTCTCCGTCCCGCCCTGCAATGAGATATTGTGATTTTGTACGAATCCAGTCTTCGTCGCCAACTTCCACCAATCAAAATCACTATTTCTTAAATCTTCATTCCATCTTGGAAAATCAATTTTCTCGGGATTTTGAAAGCTTTTGAAATAATCATAGAGCTCAGCTCCATTCATCATCTCCAAGTTACCGTTACTCAATTGGTTAAACCCTAACTTAGTTGAGTAACTCAGAGACATTTTTTGCACACGAGGGCTTTTTGTTGTCACCACGACCACTCCATTAGCTCCTTGTGAACCATAAATTGCTGTAGATGCTGCATCTTTTAATACAGTCAAACTCTCGATATCATCCGGATTAATGTCGCCTGGACTCACTCCCACTATCACCCCGTCAATAACCCACAATGGATTTGTCGCTCCGCTGATAGATGCCTGTCCGCGAATTACAACACCGCCTCTCGCACCCGGCCGCCCGGCACCTGGCGCAACATACACTCCAGGTGCTTTTCCATTAAGCATGTTCTCTACAGAAGGTGTGGTCACATCCCTAAGCTTTCCACCACTCACGGTCTGCAATGCTCCAGTTAAACTTTCTTTTTTCTGTTGAACACCATAACCAACTACTACAACCTCTTCCAATGCTTCGCTAGACTCCACCAAAACAATCGCCAACACTCCTCCGGTTATTTTCTTTTCCAGAGGCTCATATCCCAAAGCAGTAATAACCAATGTCTGTCCTACCGCAGCAGAGATTGAAAAACTACCATCTTTATCAGAAGATGTTGCTACACTAGGGTTTTCCTTAACTGTAATTGTAGCACCGCTTAAAGCACCTGAACTAGAAGTTACCTTTCCGGAAATGTTTCTTTGCCCTTCTATAGTATTACCACCGATTCCATGTACAACAAAGTTCGCATGCGCTAAATTAGGCGCCACCAATGCTAACACTACTGCTGAAGTAATCGAATAGAATCCATTGACAAAAAAAGGTTTTGAAAATCTTTTTATCATAAATATTAATTTAAGGTATTCGGCAAACTAGTCCTTATCACAATCTAGTTTTATGGCTCCAAATTACCCTAATGTTACAGTTTTAAAAACTCTGTGTTAATATCAAACGTTTGCGTAAATTGAACAATCGTTTGCATAAACAACAATCATGTAACATGTAAATATTTATAGCTAAATCATTTTAACATAACTGAGAAGAAATTAAAAGTTGCGGACTGAACAACAAAAAACATCCGCATTTAGAAAGAACAACATCTTGTCCTCAGGAGGTTATAAAACTAAAAAAGCCTAATCTTACGATTAAGCTTTCTACTGAGTAGCGGGGACCAGACTCGAACTGATGACCTTCGGGTTATGAGCCCGACGAGCTACCACTGCTCCACCCCGCAATATGTTTTTAAAAGCCAAGCTAGCACTTGGCTTATTTAGTAGCGGGAACCAGACTCGAACTGATGACCTTCGGGTTATGAGCCCGACGAGCTACCACTGCTC
>JBEBQJ010000108.1:0-16180 GCA_040395455.1 Sphingobacterium yanglingense
GATAATAGAAAGTCCGAGAGCAGACATACGTTCGTAAAGCCAGCTAGGTACTTTGACATAATGTAATGGAAGATCTGCTGTACCGGATTGTTTCATTTATACTAATTTTGTTAGCACAAATCTAGCGTTATTTTTCTTATGCTTGAGGGACGAGTTGAAAGATATTTTGAAATCTTTTTATTTTCATTGGGAATTTTATAAGTAGGATAGGATCGTGCAAAGATCATGAATTGAGTAATGAAGGATCGGGTCAAAGTCCTTAACTCTTATGTGACTCATTTTACTTTACAATCGGTGCTGTATTCGAGTTTTAGATTTTTTCCGAATGAGTTTAAATCTGTGCTGTTCGTTTGGCAATTTTGTTATATATATGATTACTGCCAACTAAGTTTTATCTAAATTGTTATTGATATATACAGGCACTCGACAAGACAAGCTATTGACAAGCAATTGTCTTCTAAAAAAAAGCATATAGAAACTAAAGGAACAGACAGACTAAAAAAAAATTATATGATACATGATCCGCACATTATTATTCATGCCGCAAGGGTTGGCAATATTGAAGTATTGAAAGAACTCATTCGTCAAAAAGTAGACCTCAATAGTCGCGATGAAAAAGGATTTACCCCGCTGATCATAGCTTGCTATAATAACCAATATGAAGCCGCAGAGTTATTGCTGAACTCAGGCGCACAGATTAATGCACAAGATAACGGCGGAAATACTGCACTGATGGGCGTGGCATTTAAAGGCTATAAAGATATTGCAGAACTGCTGATCAACCATGGTGCAAATCTCGATCTTCAACATGGAAATGGCGGGACAGCACTTATGTTTGCTGCGATGTTTGGAAGAAACGAGATGCTGCAGTTTTTATTAGAAAAGGGGGCTGATCCAAGTATATTAGATACCCGGGGCTTGTCAGTTATTGATCTTGTTGCCCAACAAGGTAATGACGCAGCCATAGCTATGTTACAGCATTAAAACAAAATAAAACACCCGATTTTTTTGATCGGGTGCTTTCATATTGTGTAATATTAACTTAGGCGGGTATCAATCTCGGTTTCTCACGATTCCAAAAACGGTGCTGCGCGACCGCTTTGACAAATAATGGGGCAATTGCAGCAGAATCTTCTCCGATGACAACCCCTTCTGTTAGGACAGAATCTTCGGAAAAGTCTTCTGGAAGTTTTTTATAAAAGTATGTTGATTCGATAACCTGTACAGCTTGCTGATCGGCTGCAATAGCTTTGCAGTGCTTGAATGCTTCGTTTAAGAAATGAATGGCATTTGCCTCAGCTTCTAATGTCGCCACACTATTGGTTCCCCCTGGCACATAGACCGCATCGTACAATACCGATGCAGCAGTCAATAAACTTTCATCTACCAGTACAACAGTATCATCTTCCGCTACAACCGACCCCAGTATTGGAGCGATAATATGCACGGCGCCACCAGCTGAAACAATATGATCCTTCATTTTATTTACTGATTCCGCATTAACGCCATCAGCAACTAGGATAGCGATTTTCCTTGAAATAATACTATCTTTTGTCGTGTGCTCCATACTTAATGCCGGCGATTTGTTCACTACTCCATCAACTTGTTCCGGTGTATAATCATCTGGATTTCCATCCGCTGGAATACTGCGGTTAACTGGTTGTTCCAATGTTGCAGGAACTTTCAGCCCCAATTGAAATGCAACGGCGGCCGCAAGACCTTTATCAACAAGTGACAAAATACCGATCATTCTTTCGCGGACAGCAACCGTTTTCACCTTACCAAGTTCAAAACTAAAAGCATCGATCATATGGTTTTTCTCCGGTTCTGATTGGCTGAAATAGAATAAGCGAGCTTGACTGAAATGATCAAGGAAACTTTTGCTTCTGTTACGTACCTTTTTAGCATCGATGCGTTCCTCATAAGATGTAAAACCACCATCTTCTTCCTTCACTTGCTGTGGATCATTATTCTACGCCATGTAAATGTACCGCTTCTATTAATGCTTCCCACTGCCTCGACTATGGTCGGTGTGAAGTACTGCGTCTTTTTGGATATTTGGTTTATCGAAAAGCGAATTTCATTTTCATGAATATGTCTTTTAGGGACTTTCGGGAGTCCTAAAAAGAAAGCTCCGGCCACAATTTGTAACGCATGCAAAAGGGTAGACTTTCCTGTGCCATTCGCTCCAATAATAATATTAAAATGCTTGTTTAAGACAACAGTAAGATCTACGAAATTTTTAAAGTTTATAAGGTTCAGCTTATTGATCCACATAATACAGTTTTCATTAGTTTTGCAAAACTAATGAAAACTAGATTATTGTCAATTCCTAAAGTTCCAATCGAGCTATTGGTTTTATGCCAGCTTGTACTGCCAATCTAAATTGTTTGGATTGAGGTAGTATATTAAAACCTGAAGACTGGATCCAGTAATACGGAGATTTACTTTTTGCTTTCAATTTATCAAGTTCTGGAGCATTCTCATTCAACCACATCTTTAACCACGCTAGTTTGTTTAGTACCGTACTTACTTCTGACGTGATGGCACTGTGTACTTCTACAAAGAAAACTTCGCCATTATAAGCAAAGCAATAATCCCATCTGTTACTCTGCGGATATACTTTGGATAGGCATTGGTCAATATCTACGCTGCCTTCACACAGTGTTGTATTCTTCAGTATTATTTTTTTACTATTACCCCTTAGAGCTTTTAAACCTTGGAAGAGGCAATTTTTAATCTCTACGGTATTTTCAACCGCTTCTTTAAATGTCATAAGTGAAATAGTAATTTAGATGTTTTGAGCTACAGTTCTAGAAATAATGTCGGATGCTTTAGAGCTAAAAGAAGATAGACCACCCCATTCTGCTATAGATGCGTCTTGACTTCCTGCATCAAGCGTCGAAATATTCTTTATATCTACTTGATTATCCAATCGATCAAAATAATAAGTGTTTATAGACTTCTCTTTCAATATCTTGTTAAATAGATTTTCTTTGCCTTTCGGTATGCCGAAAAGTTCTGTTAACAGGCTACCATCTGCTTTTCCTTCCTTTAAATACTTAAATACCCATGCAAACTCTAATAAAACAGGTGAATGGGTAGACACAATTATCTTATAGCCCCTTGACATCAAATCTAAGATCTGTAAAATGACCGATTCTATAGCCTGCGGATGAAGCCCCATTTCAGGCTCCTCAATAATGACATATTTTACGCCATCTTTGAGACCTGAATCAGTTGGTGACAGCCAGTAGAAACTTAATAGAAGGGGCATAAATTCTTTCTGCCCTGCACTCCAAGCCATGTATGGGATACTAGAATTGCCAATATTTAATTTAAAGCGTTTTTTGACCGTACGGTCCAACGTAATAACCCCATCGTGGAATATACTGTTGTTGTACGAACTTTGGATGGTTTCCTCTAGCCTGTCTTTCTGAGGAAATATGGTGTTATTTTTTTGACTGGTACTACTTTCAAGATATTGTCTCAGTGTCTAACTAAAATGTCGTAATACGTAAGGAACAGAATCTTCATAATCCGTAAAAAATCCAGGCCATCCATTTTGCAGACCAACTACACGTTGCGCTGGAACATAAAATAGAGTTTCTTGACTATTATTATTATCGATCAATAAATCATTGACAGGATAAGGAATCTCATCTAAAAATAATCTTGTATCTGAGTTGATAATACCAGACATACCCTCCCCAAAATATCGATCTATTACAGTTTCAATAGAATTTCCCCATATATAACCATATTGCTCCGTAGCACGACGGATATGCCCTTTATCCACCATTAGCTTTATCATCTGCAACAAAATACTTTTACCTGAGGCGTGAGGGCCGACAAATAAGGTCAGATCGCCAAAGTGGATATGGTCACTATGAAATAGGGCCTAGGGATTTTATGGTTATGCTGTTCACAAACTACGAATTTTAGACCATTGATTTTACTTCATTGGTCAGATTTCGTAACAACTGTCTCTGTATAGAATTGATAGATTGTTTTCCTATAGGAGATTCATAATCATATACATGCTGAATAACTTTCTGGCTACCCACATTTAGTCGTAGGATTGGGTGTGCCTCTTCTAGGATTAAACAAATGTCCACCTGTAGTTTATTCTTATTATTTGCGCCTTTTAAACCAAAGTAATCTGTTCTCCAAACGATTTCATTTATATCCTTCTTATATAAATCGATGTCGAAAATCTCTAAATTCTTACCATCGGATAATCTGGATTTCAGTTCTTCGGGAATTATGGAGTTGAAAGGGTTTGAAAGTATGCTCAATGAAAGATTCTTTGCAGGTTGCATGTAATATTCCCCATTCACTAATATTGAAGTGTTGCTCTCTGCAAATAGATCAGCAATTTGTTCTACAGTTTCTTCGAAATGATGTTTGATGTCTTCAGTAAAAGAGTGGATAGTTTCATATGCTAAAACGGGGGACTTCGTTCGTTTCTCTTTCTTTAATTTTGCTTTTAGAAGCGAAAGCTCTTTCAATACATCATCCTCTTCTTCTATATTTTCGCCTTTTGCTCCGGAGATCATAATCTCTAGTGATCGTATTAGGTTTTCAGCAATATAACCAATAAACGGTGAGATATCGTCTGCATCAGCTTGGCGAAGCACTGAAAAATAATTTTCCTTATCATCGGTTCTGATCACTACAGGAGGGTAGCCATATTTCATCAAGATAAAATTCATTATTATACGCGCAGTCCGGCCATTACCATCATCAAAAGGATGTATCCGGATGAAACGGTAATGAAACTCCGCTGCCAATATAATAGGATTGACATCCGATTCCTCAGTTTCAGAACGAAACCATGCAATAAGGTCGTGCATCTTAGCCGGGGTTTCTTCTGGTGTGGCAAAGCGGAATATTTCGCCTGTCACTGTTTTTACATGATTCGGTGCTGTTTTATATTGTCCTACAGCTATTCTTCTAGATGTTGGCTTTCCTTCTGGAGTGATTGCTTGTACCTCATACGGATCTTTTAATAGTAAGGTGTGCAGCTCACGGATAAAGCTTTCAGTCAATGGGTAATCTCCTTTGACCAGATCTTCTATCCATTTTACAGCTTCATCATGACCTGTGATTTCAATATGATCCCTTAGTGGCTTACCCTGAGCGGTGATGCCGTGCACTAGAAGAGCTTTGGTTTCACCATAGGTAAGCGAATTACCTTCAATAGAGCAGGAGTGGTATGTCCATGCAAACCTAAATTTTTGCATGATCGTATCTTCCTGTTCTTTTGTTAAAGAAGGATGGATATATGAGGTGATTTTAAAGGATAAAGCTTCCTCAATATTCTTCATCTTAAAAGAGTTGATTATTTTCAAGACTTTTTGATGGCTATTTATCTTTTAGTTGCTCTTCAATTTCTTCAATAGTGGGCAAGCTGCTCTTTAGATCCTCAGGGAGTTGTGTTGAAAGTTCAAATTCGCTTACTCCTATTGGCTTATGTATATCCTGCAAAGAGTATTCAACCTCCAGATTATCTTTACCCCTACAGAGTAATATCCCTATGGTAGGATTTTCGTTAGGGCGTTTCAACGTTTTATCGATCAAAGTCAGATAAAAGTTGAGCTTGCCCGCAAATTCGGGCTCGAAATCTCGATTTTTGAGCTCCACGACCACATAACATTGCATCGGTATATGGTAAAACAAAAGGTCTATGAAATATTCCTTTTGGTTAAGTTTTATGTTATATTGCCTACCGATAAAAGCAAAACCTTTGCCAAGCTCCAATAAGAAACGAGTAATGTGTTGTATAAGCTGATTCTCTATATCACGTTCTTTGTAATCTTCGGTGAGCTGCAGAAAGTCAAATATATAAGGGTCTTTGAGCGTTTGTTGTGCCAAGTCAGAACCCGGTGCCGGCAGTGTGTGGGTAAAATTTGTAACGGCTTTTCCTGAACGTTCATATAAATTTGACTCAGTCTGTAAAGCCAAAATATCCCTACTCCAGTTATTTTCCTTAGTCTTATGGATATAGAAGAGAGCTTCCTCAATATCTTTAATCTTAGTTATAATGACTTTTATATGTCCCCAAGGTATTTGCCTAAGAAGCTGATGCGAAAATTCGTTCCCAATCTGGGGACTAGTTGTATGATTTTGATTGTCAGTTGGTTTTGACAATTCTTTTAGTGGTATTCGCATTTCGTCCTCAACTTGGGGACGAAATGTGAAATATTCATAAAATATCTTTGTATACTTTAAATTCGTAACCGAAAAGCCTTTTATATCAGGGAACTCCAACCGAAGATCTCGGGATACGTTTTCCAGAACTTTATCACCCCAGTTACTTTGCTTAATCATTTCAGAAAGCATTCTTCCCAAATCCCAATAAAATTCTATCAGAGCGGTGTTGACCGCTATAGCAGCTTTGATCTGTGAAGAGTGAACCTTTGCCTTAACTTCAGCAATCCAGTTTTTAAAGCTCCAGTCGAGCTATTAATTTATCTATGAAAGAACTTTTGAACTTTTTTATTACGAATTAGTTTATATTTCTTTTAATTCATCAATATTAGCGTTGTAATTTTTTTCCTTCAAATACGTTACCCAGCTGCCTAATTTTGTAAACTCTGAATTTCCACTTGCTTGAATATCCTTAAAAAGTTTTTTGAATCTTTTGTCGAACTTACTGTTAACGCTCTTGGAAGTTTTCTTTAGCTCATTAAAATCATAGGGGAGGTCATAATTGGCCAAGTCCAATTGACTTTCTTTTACAGCACTCAAAATAAATTTTTCAATTGCAGGAAATATTTGAATGATAAAGTGTGACCTTGATTTGTGTTTATGTAATGTTAGATTGTCAAAAATATGAATTACATCAAATTCGTTTAAGTAATCTAATTGTAGCTTATCTTTATCAATAATTCCTACAGCAAAGTCATCAGGAAATTTTTCTTTCATTACTTTCGCAACTGTTCCACAACCCTTTTGATGATTGAACCCCCTAGCAGTAGGGACAAGAGTCTCAATCAGGTTTGTATCTACGTAGCATTCAGGAATAATATGTAAGTCCATTTTAAATATAACTCTCGCTGTTTGTAAAAAGATCCACTCCCGATTGGTAAATTTCATGGAGCTCTTTTTCTGTCAGTTGTCTGAGCTTAGTTTCATGATTTTCATAATTTACCATATATACAGCAAGCTCTTCCCTGCTATTTTCTAGGAAGTCATTTAAAATAAATGGACTATGCGTTGCAATGAAATATTGGTTGTTTTTTTTATGTATTATCTCTTGGGTAACATGCGAAATATATGGCGGGAATGAATGGGCTTCAGGCTCCTCAAATAATAAAACGGCATCATCATTACTAGCGACTGCAGTTTTAAAAAAGATAATCCGTTGTAGCGTATCAGCAATTGAATTATATGGAATAAGAAAAATTTCTCCTTGTCCTTCGGATTGCATAATTTTTAGAGATTGGCTGGCCCTATCAAAAACTAAATTCAATCGGTACTCCGAAAATAATGAAGCAACCTCCTTTTTTAGTCGATCATCCTTTTCAATTACAGAAAAAATATTGTTTCCATAAGGAGGGATGAGGTATCTACTGTGGGATCGTTTTGAGTCTAAATTTGCTTTAAATACATATTTTCGGATATCTGTTTCAAATTTGTCAGCTCTGCCGAAACGCACATTTAGCTTCTCATCAATATTATAAACACCCGGATTACCGTTAGAAAATATTTTTACCAAAAGACCTTCTGACTTACTAAATGAAAAACTAACAAAGCCATTGTTGGTTTCGATTAAGGCGGGACGATCGTAATCACCATTATAAAATAGTTCAGTTTCGCTTTCCAGACGGATTAATTGTGTGAGACTCTTAGAGCTATTTTCGCGTAAAAACGGGATAGAAAAAGCAGAAAGTGCTTCTAGAATATTTGATTTGCCTACATTAGGTCTACCTATCAATAGGTTGATTCTCTTACAATCATTAATTTCACACTTTCTAATAGACTTAAAATTACTTATACTTATATTCTGTACAAAATTGTCCATAATTAATCCTTCCTTAATATTAATGTGTCTAGACTCTTAGTAACAATATGTATAAAATTGCTATCATGCCTGCCATTAGGCCAAATATACCTAAAATCAACATAACAACAAGAAAATATGGGGAGGGTGGGAGACTTTCGAAATATAGAGTTTAAGAATTTGTCAACAATCTTCCCTAACACCCCTTTGGAAAAGGAATGACCTTCCAATTTTGATATTCCTTTATTTGGATTATCTCTAACTTTGTTTAAGTTTTTCTTCTAACTGTGCAATCAATTTACTTTGAAGAGCTATAATTTGATTTTTTTCTTTAATCAATTCGTTAAGAAGAGAACTTTCCGTTTCTGAAGTTTCGTTTATAGTGACACTTGCATTGTTGAAACCCACACGATTGTCTTTTATTTCGCCTATATATACATTATCCTCTGCATTTATTAAGTCTTCAATTGGTATTTCCAATACGTTAGAAATCTCCCGTAGTCTATCTATATCCAAGCGAGTGATTCCATTCTCAATCTTTTGCCAAGTTTTAACATGAATATTTAACTTGTTAGCGATTTCCGCTTGAGTATAACCACTAGCTTCTCTGACCTTTTTAATTTTAGCGTGTATTGCTCCCATATAATTCCTTGAAGGATACTATTATTATACCCAAAGATACCAAAAGTAGGCGTAAAAAGGAAAATGAATTTATTACCTTTGAATATCAATTCATTTATGAAATTTACAAAAAATGTGAATGATAAAATTAGTGATAGTTAATAAAATTAAATAAGTTTGAAACTCTAAATAGCGATAACGCTTGACGGAGTCTTTTCATCAAAATCTCGTTCACGAAAACCGGCTAAATTTTCAAAGAACACGAGGTGGTAGGATGAAAAACACCGTCCCGACCATATTTATGGCTACGGGGCTGTGTTTCCTATCAGCTGTTTGTGTTCAAGGCCCTTAGCCGGTGCCCCGTGGACATACAGACGGAGCACAGTCCACGTAGCCAATTTTGTTTACCGACTTGACCCGCCTGAAATAAACAGAAGGCTTAGGAACAATGAAGAAACAATTTCAAAAAAATCTTATCTCCGCACCTGAGTAGCTCAGTAGGTGAGATTTGGTCTACTGACCAATTTTTAACGGTGCATGTGCTCAATATATTCTACGAGAAATACCAATTAAACATAAGTTATGAGCCATCCCCAATGCAAACAATTTTATTTTATAACCGTGTGGCCTGATCAAGGATGAGGTACGGTAGGATATTGATCGATCATATTTTTTCGATTCCGCCTTCATTGGGTCACACTCAACGAACTAGAAACCTCGCATAGGGAGCTCTTTTGGTTCATTAACAACAATAAATTTCCAAAAATGAAGAATTTTAATTGGGGTGGGAGAGAGCTGTCTATTCGACAGTGTGATGATGTTATCAAATTAACAAGTTATCAAGACCTTTCTACTCGTCCAAAAGAAGAAAACTATAAATATAGACTGCTTCTCCCGCTTGGGCGGTATTCCAGAAGTAAATTCGGGACGCTGCGCAGTCACGTATTATTAACGATATTCTGTGTGTTGTTTAGTGGCTATTTGGTTTTTCCTGCCTCTGGGCAGGAGACCAATGCCCTAACGCAGATGAAACAATTGAAAATAGGGGACACGATCCCCCAAAAACTGTGGCGTACGCCACTACAGGCAGTCAGGTATCCAGACGGTAAGCAGCGCATTACACTGAACGATTATCGGGATAAGAAACTGGTTATTCTGGGTTTTTGGGCTACTTGGTGTGGTAGCTGTACAAGTGCGTGGCCTAAAATATCGGTGCTACAAGAGAAATTTAACGAAGATGTACAATTTCTACTTATTAATGCTACCCAAACCAAAGACAGTAAGGAACGAATCGACCGTACTATTACCCAACAACAACCAGCAGCTAATCTGCTTTTTTTGCACCGCGATTCTATCTTCCAATACGTATATCCACATAAAATATTGCCGCACTATGTCTGGTTGGACGGAAATGGAAAGTTACTGGCTACATCTTCCTCCAAGGAAATTACAGAAAAAAATATAAGGGCTGTGTTGAATGGAGATTTATCTGCATTTCATCTTAAAGAGGATAATCTGCTCTATGATAAAAAGAAAGCACTGCTAGAGCAGATGGGGATTATCGATACCAAGTCAATCAAGTCGTCGTCTCTGTTGACAGGGTATCTTACAGGGCTGGGTAGTGTGTATGGAAGTGAACCTTATCATACTGGGGAGCGGTTCTTCTATGTTAATTATCCGATCAAGTTTTTGTATCAGGAAGCATTTGACACAGTGCTGAATGGCGTTCATCCCAATCAATTTGTGTTCGATGAAGGTGTAGACAAGAGCTTCATTGATTTTATAGTATCTACCCATTATGATGCATTATATAGTTATGAACTCATAATAGAATCAGCAACACGGGATCTGGCTATGGAATATCTGCGTAGAGATCTTGTGCAGCAATTCAGCGTCTCGGTCAGAAGGGATATTCGAAACACCGAGGTACTTGTCTTAACAGGGGATAGGCAGAGCAATGCTTCTAAAACCAGTGCAAAAGGAACAACGCTGGGCTATCTGGCAAGACAACTGTCCACGATGACGGGTAGGTTGGTAGAGGCAGACGGGAATGCAGCGCAACATGTCGTTGCTCCCCTAGAGTTAGAGAATCTGGCAGGATCGGATCTTTTGCAATTGCAGCGTGTCCTCAAAAAGCACGGTATAAGGAGTGAAATCAAAAATTTACCTCGGGCGCACGCTGTATTTTATAACACAGTGCATGCTGCGAGCGGTAAAGTAGTTGAATCAATTAATTAAGCAGGTAATGAATAGATATTTCTATACCCTTTTTCCACCTTATTGTTTTATGGTTGGGATTTTTGTGTTGATATTTCTTAATTCAACGGACGCCAAAGGCCAATCTCGGCTGTGGGGTAGTGTAATTGATCAGGATGGCGTTGGTATTGTTGTTACAGTTCAGGATAGGCTTTCACAGCTAAAGGTTACCACTGGAGGGGACGGAAGCTTTGAATTAATAGGAGCAAGTGAAAAGGGTGATTTACTTATTGTTGGTAAGACTATTGATACGCTGCAGTACCGTTATTTGGGGTTTGGTCCTCATCGTATAGTCGTAGGTAGGAAAATACATGAAATCGAGGTGGTTGAAGTCAATACCGGGTTTCAGCGCATTCCTAAAGAACGGGCTACGGGGTCTTTCGAAGTTCTGGATGCCAAAGCGCTATCTGCCCAGGTCGGAACTAATATACTGGATCGATTGGACGGTATGGTTTCTGGACTCACATTCAATGGTACAAAAGACAATCGTAAATATGATTTTATGGTGCGTGGACTCAGTACAATTAATGGCCCTTTGGATCCGCTAATTGTAGTAGACAATTTTCCCTATGAGGGCGATATTTCCAATATTAATCCCGAGGATGTAGAAAATGTCACCGTTCTTAAAGATGCGGCCGCAGCTTCCATCTGGGGAGCCCGAGCAGGTAATGGAGTGATTGTTATTAACACTAAAAAAGGCAGACTGAATCAACCTGTTAAGATTGAGCTGAGCGCAGTGGCGCAAGTTCGCGAAAAGCCGGATTTATATCGTCAATCGTTTCTTTCATCACCTGATTACATAGAAGCGGAAGCGTTCTTTTTCAATAAAGGCGCGTATGCAGCAGACTTTATTTGGAGTGATATGTTGAAGACACCGATCACACCTGCGGTTGAAATCTTTCAGCAACGTGCGCTTGGATATATTTCAGCTCAGGATTCTGCTGCAAGGATCGATGCGCTAAAGTCAATGGATAATCGCGATCAATACAAACGCTATAGTTACAGACCGTCGAATATGCAACAATATGCGTTTAGCCTGCGTGGTGGCGAGCGTAGGATGACCTATACTCTTGCCGCAGGCTATCAGAACGAGGTGTCAGAATTGGGCGCTAAAGACCGTAAAATCAACCTTCGGACGCAGCAGAGTTACGCGATCACAGATAAACTAAAAGTTGAATTGGGGGCATATTTTACGCATGCGAATAACAATGGACAGTCCCGGCCCGCATTTAATAGTGTACGGGTAAACGGCAAGATAGTACCCTACCTGCCGATAGCAGATGATTTGGGGCAGCCTATACCTGTATATAGTTTCCTCAGACAAAGTTACATAGATACAGTCGGTAATGGTGCTTTATTAGACTGGAATTACTACCCGATGTGTGATTATCTGCATACCTCAAAATCGAATGTACGGCAAGATATTAATGCAAATCTAAGTGTGCACTATCAGCTTTCTACAGGTTTGAAGCTGGCCGTCATGTATCAGGAGCAACAACAACGTATCACTAATGAATCATATGATAGCCCCAACTCTTATAAGGCAAGAAATCTCGTAAACGAATTCACCCAGATCAACTACGCTACTGGTTTGGCAAAGCGGATTGTTCCTGAAGGTGGGCTATGGAGCGGTGATTATCGTACCATATCAGGAAGAAATGCACGGTTTCAGTTAGACTATGACCGTAGGTGGCAAAAACATGCTATAGTAACACTGTTGGGTAGCGAGATACGGCAGTCCCGATCAAGCTATGTGCCGCAGGCTACACTATATGGATATCACCCGGATCCTTTTCAATCCCAACAGGTAGATTTAGTCAACGATTATCCTACCTTGGTTACAGGAGAGAATAAGTGGATCGGGGGGAGCGCGAGCCGTTCCGCTGAAATCAACCGCTTTGTTTCACTTTACGGAAATATGGCTTACAGCTATGATCAGCGTTATACACTAAGTCTTAGTGCTAGAAAAGACGCGTCAAATATATTTGGTGTAAAAGCAAATGACAGATGGAATCCGCTTTGGTCTGTGGGTACTTCGTGGCATATGCACAAAGAATCTTTTTTTGAAAGTTCTATACTTAATCAGCTTACCTTGCGCGCTACATATGGCTACAGTGGCAACGTCGATCCTTCTCGGGTATCACAGGCCGTAATAAGCTATGCTGGTGCGGACGGGATACGCACCTTACTGCCACATGCGGTCATTACAGAGGTTCCTAATGACCAATTGCGATGGGAGCGCGTCAATACGACAAATATAGGTGTTGACTTCGCTTTGAGCAATGGACGGCTCTCGGGTACCTTAGAGCTGTATCGGAAGCACGGCTTTGACTTGTATGCGCCTGCATTGTACGATTATACCGTGCGGGGCTATTATACTACTGTCGTGATGAATAGTGCGGATATAGTAGGTAAAGGAATCGATTTGAGATTGACATCGCTCAATATTAAAATACCGTTTGTCTGGCAGACTACTTTGATAGCCAACCTGGTAGATAGCCGCACAACTGCTTATCATATACAACAGGCTACACGTTTGAGTACGCTGGTGGGGAATGGTACCACAATAAATCCGGTTATTGGGAAACCGCTATATGGACTAGCGAGCTATAGATGGGGCGGGCTGGATGGAGCAGGTAACCCTCAAGGGTACATAGGGGATGAAAAAACGCTGCAGTACCAACAGATATTTAATGATATAGCGGTTAAGGGGGATGATAGCAATGTGGTTTACCATGGCTCCGCTCTTCCAGTATATCAAGGGAGTCTTTCGAACACATTTTCATATAAAGGTCTCTCGCTATCAGCTATGTTCTCTTTCCGTCTTGGATACTATTACCGAAAATCGACAGTATCTTATGCGCAGTTGCTTTCAAATGGTATTGGTCATTTAGATTATAACAAACGATGGAAGGTGCCTGGTGACGAACTGCATACGACCGTTCCATCTTTGACTTACCCGCTGGATTCTAACCGCGAACGCTTCTATGCATACGCTACACCAACCGTATCACGCGGGGATAATATCTACCTACAGTTTGCCAGCCTGTCGTACCGTATTCCTAAAATAGGAAGGATCGGAAAAATGCCGGAGACCAATGTGTATTTAAATGGGAGTGGCTTAGGATATGTCTGGCGAAAGGACAGGACAGAGCTATTGGATAATCAGCGCTCGTTCTCATTAGGTTTACGTGTTAACTTTTAAATCAAACAAAAATGAAAGAGATTATAGTAATGTGGAGAAGACTTTTATATGTGGTAACAGGGCTTCTTGTGCTGTCAAGCTGTGATGATTATCTAGATATAAAATCTTCAACCAATATGGCGTTGGTGTCCACATTGGAAGATGTGGAAGCGATTCTGGATAATACCCAGATCATGAATTACCGTAGTCCTTGTATGGGCGAATCATCTGCGGACGATATTTATATTCCCAATCCAGTGTATGATAGGATAGTAAAAGCTGCTTCTCGAGATATTTATGTCTGGAAGAATGCGGATTACGAACAGGCTTCTAACCCTTGGGGTATCAGTTACGAAACAATCTTTTACGCGAATGTTTGCCTTAAAACTTTAGATGAAATGGCTGTAAAGGAAGGAGAAAAAAATCGATGGAATAGAGCAAAGGGGGCGGCACTTGTTTTCCGCGCGAATTCTTTTCTTCGAGCTATATGGATATGGTCCAAAGCCTATGATGAATCTACCGCTTCGTCTGACTTGGGTATAGTTTTGAAGACGAATCCAGATGTCAATGAGCGCTCAGTTCGAGCTTCAGTAGCAGAGTCTTTCGAAAAAGTGATCGTTGATCTCAAGGCAGCGATGCCGCTGTTGCCTCATAGATCAGATTTACCTGTGCGACCCTCAAAAGTGGCTGTTTATGGTTTACTGTCACGTGCTTATCTTTCGATGAGAGATTATGCCAATGCGGAAAAATATGCCGATTCTTGCCTTACAATCCAAAATGATCTTTTAGATTTCAATACGGATATTAAATTACCTACGGCTACCAGTTCGGTAAATCCCTTTACTATTTTCAATAAAGAGGTTATCTTCTCGACAGCGATTGGTTTATATGCCTTTCCGTCAAGTACCACGTATGCGGTCATTGATACGAATCTAATAAATTCTTATCAAACAGATGATCTCCGACGGTTTGCGTTTTTTAGAAATACAGCGAATGGCGCTGTTATGCGGGGCAATTTTTCGATAAACAGCACCCAGTATTTTACGGGCGTCTCTACAGCCGAAATGTGGCTGACCAAAGCGGAGTGTTTGGTGCGGCGCGGGCAGATTAGAGAAGGGTTAACAGGCGTGGATAATCTTTTGAAAAGGCGGTATAAAGTAGGGACTTCCCCATATCTAGATATGGGTATGGATAGATTGGAGGCGCTACAACTGGTTCTTTTGGAGCGGCGAAAGGAATTGGTAACACGTAATCTACGGTGGATGGATATCAAACGATTGAACAAGGAGGGAGCCAATATCATATTGACGAGGCTGGTCAATGGTGAGACCTATACACTACCTCCCAATGATGATCGATACGCCTTGCCCTTGCCGAGTGACGTGATAAGATTGACTGGAATGCCACAAAACTAATAGTTTAATAATGTCAAAGAGTACCCATTCAGATGGAATGAATGGGTACTCTTCTAAACTGTAAAATCAGATTAATTAATCTTGATTATAAATTCCGCCCGGTGTAAGTGGCTGAGACGACATGCTTCCAGCGGCACTTGGTGCAGGGATTAAGTTTACATTATCCGGGCTCAAGACGGTTGGTAAAGTAGGAAGAAGGCTGGTGTTGATATGCACTTGCCCACCAGATTCTACTAAATAAGCCGCCTTCACCTGGATATTACAGGCTCTTTCCAAACCTTCACAACCGTCAGGGGTATCAATGGCTTCCCATTTAGCGGGATTTCCCTCCTCACCGGGGTTCCCCGTAAAACGAAAATAGGTATCCGTAGTGACTACTTTTGTTTCTACCTTAGTACTTTTGTCTTTTGCCCCGTTATCGTTTAGGGCCAACGCTGTTCCTGCAATACCCAGTATCACAGAAAACAAAATCATAATTTGTTTCATTTTTGTTTGTTTTAAGTTTCTCTCTGTTTTAACTCCTAGAGAAATGCTCGGGAGATATTGCTATCCGGATCTGTTGATTTTTTCGTACGATGCCTCAACACATATCTCATGGATAGTCGGAAGGGTCTTTTGGCCGATACGCCCTGCACCCTGTGGCCTAGCCACCGAGATTCGCTGTATATGTAGACTCAGTGACAAGTAATCAATGAC
>JBEBQJ010000109.1:0-16173 GCA_040395455.1 Sphingobacterium yanglingense
CTATTCTTTGGCTTCTTATTTCTGATCATCGGCTGGATTATGGTATCTACGATATTGCAACTGCTCGATCCGGCTATAGGCGTGCTCGATTTTGGCACTTTGACCATCGCAGTCTTTGGCTTATTGGTTGGCTGGCTAGCGGTATATATCAGCATATGGCTACAGGAGCTACTGTGGCATTCCTTTAAATCGTTTCGTAAACAGTTTGATCACCACTTTAATCAACTATCATCATGGCAACAGTGTATTCTTTATTTTTCGGTGTTCTTTTTACTGCTTTTTGCAGTGATAGAAGCGGTCGAAATAGTGTTCTAGATGTGTTTAAATCATCAGTGGAAAACGTTTTTTATTCCCTTTATCAAGGGAGGGATTTTCATTTTTTCCTTGATGAAAAAACGAAACAAAAAAATCAAGGCTTGGTTGCTCATCCTAAATTTAATTTGTGTCCTCTAAAAATCAAAAGCTCCCCCGACTTATCGGGGTCAAACAGTTTGATTTTCTTAACGAGACCACCCTTTAAATTTTTAACGGACTCCCAACCTAGGCCCATTTATTCGGTTATTGCTAGCAGTTTCTTACAACTTCTCCATTTATCGCCTTTAAAATTTTTGATAATAGCAGGTGGAAGCAGCCCCTTTGTGTCAAAAGTTTTCAGCGATGAGTTTAGCTTCGCTGAGCACTTCGTGGTTTTGCGTACTTTTTGCGGAAAAAAGTACGAGCCCTGTCACGGCTTGAGTGGCATAGAAGCTAAGCATTCTGGCATGGAGGACAAGAAGAAATTTGAGAATGACAACATTCTTTTTACTGATATTCGCCAATCAATAATAGCTATTGCTTCTGCAGAACTAGGCGTAAAAGAGGCCTTTGGTAACAACGACGGCAATCGCGTTGAACAATACCTTCGCTATACAAATCTTGGCAAAGGGCACGAATGGTGCGCGAGCTTCGTATCATGGTGTTATGGGCAGGCGGGGCTTGTGGCACCACGTAACCCTTGGAGCCCAGCATTGTTTCCAAAAGCTAGGCAGATTGATAAGGCTAAAGCCCAAACGGCCGATGTATTTGGTATATATGGCACTAAAGCCAAACGTATAAACCACGTAGGACTGATCAAAGAAATATCTAATAACTACCTAATCAGCATCGAAGGAAACAGCAACAATCGGGTAGAATCCCGACGGCGGCACCTCCGTACGGTTTATGCAATAGCGAAATGGGTTGAATGAAGTTATCGAGTTAACAAGTGACGAGTGATCGGTGACTAGTAATTAGTGACTAGAGTATCTACCCCCTCTAACTTTCGAACCCTTTAACGATTTCACAGTTTCACTCCTTACAATCTAACCCTCTTTAACAATTTTACAAATTCACAGTTTTACGATTTCACTTTTTCTAACTCTCTAACTATTTCAAACTTTATCAACCTTCTTAATTTAACAACTATGAAAAACATCACCCTTGTCGCCCTCATTACCCTCCTCACTCTGTCCTGCCGTACGAGCAAACATAGGCTTGAGGAGCAGAAAGCCACACAACAGATACGCGTCTCTGAATCTCAGGAATGGCAACAGTACCTAGCACGGGATAGTACTAAGCGATACTGGCACTTTGCGAGCGATTCCGCTTTTTACTTCCATCCCGATAGTGGGCTATGGGCACAGGGTGGCTGGCTGTATGCGGAGGAGCAGTCGGCACGTAAAAGCAAACTGCAGTTCAATATTAGCCATAGGGATAGCGCTGCCATTAAACAACACTCGTCCAGAACGGAGCAAACAACGATTCGAAAAAATCAGCTCCCTTGGTATATTTATGTAATTGCGCTACTCGGGATAGGGTCTGCAGGGTTCTATTACATCGGACGAAAAACCTTTTAAACGAAATGAAGTTGTCTCCAAAGGGTTGAAAAACCTAAAAACGCGTCATTGCGAGAGGTAAGATTTTTTACAAAACACAGCGGAGTTTTAATGACAGTAAAAGTAGCGTCACCCTGAGTGGAGTGAAACGGAATCGAACGGGTCTACAAACTGTATAGGATTAATATATAGATTCTAGATATCTCCGCTTCGGTCGATATGACGACATAGTTTGTAAACCGAGCTTGCGAGTTCACTGTAGGTAATCTGTCATTGGTAGGCGCGGCAGCAACGAAGCAATCCACGTTTTTGATCCCGATAAATAGGGGCTTCGCTGTAATTAAATTGCTTTGTCGTCATTCTTCCTCCGCGCAATGACGTTGAGAAAAGATTTTTAAACAAAATACGCCTGAAGCAAATCACTTCAGGCGTATTGTTGACATACAGCTATGTTAGATTATCGATATCATCCTGATCTTTGGGCCTATTACTACTTCGTTTAGCAACAATAAGTTGATCTTTATGAAGTGTCCTTATGATTAAGTCATCATCAGTAAAAATAATGGACTGATCATAATTTTCTGTAAAAATTATTGTTTAAACAGGATAAGAAATCTCTGAAATCCTCATTAAAAATATTCCCCATAATTATCCCCTTTTAGAAGCTGTAAACTTAAGCTTATCCATTCGTGGAGGATTATCTAAGGAAAAATTAAATGCAACACTATTCAGATAATAGGCTACTTCCAATCTTTCTTTCCAACTCAGTTTCGAATAGTACTTCGAATGATTGGAAGCTTCTTTAGCAGTTTGTCCTTTAAATGCAGTTCTATCTAATCGAAATTTACCCATATTTCAAATTTACGCATTACACTCTTCTTTTGAAAACAATATCTCGATACCACGGATTTTAGAGAACGTCTCCAAACAAAAGAATTGAAAGAGCCCTCATAAAGAAAAAAACACAAACTCCTTTGTATTTGTGTACCCAAATAGCAAAAAGTCCTTCGAGTTTATGTATCCAAACAACACAAACTCCTTCGAATTTGCGTATATTTACCTATAACAAAGAATATTAAAAACTGACACCTGCTTGTAACCTATCAACTGTATCAACCTTCTTAACCCTCATCACCTTCACAACTACATATCCTCGAGAGAAAGCCCGATCAACTGAAATTCAAAAGATGCCAGTTCCTTTTTCAGTGTATTTGCTTTGTGCTCCAACAGACCAAGGCTTATTTTTTTAGGGTTTCTTTTTACCTCCCCCAATATAGCTACTTTATCCAATTGATTTAGGGCGACAATATCAATCTCATTTTCCCCCTTACTGTCCCAATAGCTACCGATTTCAGTAATGCGCCCCTCGAGACTCATCTTCTCTCTGAAATACTGTTCCAATAATAGCCCACTGTACTGTTCGTAGTCCCTATCGATAAACTCGCGTAATAAATCGAGGCGACCGACCTCGATAAGTGACTGATGCGGGTAAATAAAGCGGAACCAAAAACGCAGGTAATTGTCCCGGAGACTCCAGCGGGTATTGCGACTATTCGGTTTGGAAAAAATAGGTTTGTTACGTACGATCAAAGAATAATTGGTCTCTAGATTACTTAAATAAGAGCCTGTATTCTTGGATATGACAGAATCTATCTCACTTTGTGTATTCTTACCCGAGGCAATAAGCTGAAGTACCGAAAAATAGGTACCATACTCCTTGCCAAACTCAGTAATAAGAATATCCTTGCCCTCTCCTAAAAAAGGAGAATCTGCACGGGTAACAAAATCCAGCATCTGCGTTTTAGTAAACGCGCCCGAATCCATCAACAGTTCGATATATTTGGCTACACCTCCCGAAATCATATAAAGACACAACAGATCTTCGGGTTGAAAACCTGGATTATAGTCGGACAGAATTTCTTTAATGACGTCTACTTTAAAGGGGTGTACAATCATTTTGGAAGTCAAGCGTCCAAAAAGTGGTTCCTTGCTATGCTCAAAAATCTTGATCATCAGCGAATATACAGAACCACAGACTATCAGATTAATCTTTGCCTGAGCCTTATACTGATCCCACAAATGCTGAATATCACTGAAGATCGATGGATTGATATTATCAAATTCCTGAAACTCATCGATGATCAAGGTAAAGTGCTGCTGGGTCGAGAAAATTAAAAGCTGCTCAAACAGATCCTTAAAGCTAGATATTGTACCAAAAATACGCAAGCCCAACATTTGTTCGGCATCGTGCTGAAACTGTTGACACAACAATTGTTCATTCTTACGAGCTACAAATAAATAAAGATAACGCTCTCCTCTGACAGACTCCATCAGCAAAGAGGTCTTACCGACCCGTCTTCTACCAATCACAGCCTGAAAACAGGCCACATCAACCGATCGCTTCAGATTAGTCTGGAGTAATTCCAATTCCTTATGTCTATTGTAAAACTTCATAGTAAGAATAATTTAATGGTCATTAACTTAACCGCCATTAAGTTAATGACCATTACAAAAATAACAATTTATTTTAAAACTCTCATCGCCTTCCTCACCTCCTCAACCCTTTCCCGAATTCACTTCGGGATCTCTCCAATCTCTTATCTCCAATCTAAATACTAATATCTAATTACTAAATACTACCTAAACCTTCCCCTTCCGTACCGAATACCATTCACGCAGCCCAGCCACTTCACTGGAGATAAAACGTACGCCGCCACCTTTCTTGCCGATGCGCACCTCAGTAAGCAGTCCTTCGTCCCGGTGCGATACCAATGTGCCCCGCGATATCCCCATTTCGGCGCAGGCCTCGACGGTATCCATCAGCCAATCGCCTTCTGCTAGTACGAGGTCGCTGATGTGCACGGTCTTTCGCTTGCTGGGCACAGGCCCATCTTCTATCGACAGATCAACCTCTTTCCGCACAGGCGCATTCTCTTTATGAACAACCAATATTTCCAAGAGTTCCTGAATACGCTGAGCTGTCTCCAGCAACAATACCTTTGTTTTCTTGTTTTCCATAGGTTTACAGAGTGTTTGGGCCTATCAGCCTATCATACGGTCGTTAAACCACAAGTCCACATCTTGCTTGTAAGTGGGACCTATATTTATCATTTGTGTATTTTGCCCACAGCGGATCGTTAAGATATCATCTTTGATGTAGCGGGCATAGGACTTGTTGATGATGTATTGATTGTGCACCCTCTTAAAGTCACTTTTGGGCAGGTCTTCTTCAAATATACCAATACGCTCATTGACCGTTAGGGAGCTCTCGTCTACAAAATATAAGGTCGATTCATCCTTCCCGGATTTGATGTAAAACAACTCATCGTAATGCACCAGTGTCTTTTGTCCGTTGCTCTTGATGGTAAAATATCGGCTCGTAATCTCCTGAGCAGCTATAGACATAGTAAGCCCAAGCTTGTCCTCTACCTTGCGAAGCATCTGCGCCAATCTCGAGAATGTAACGGGTTTCACCAGGTAGTCTATAATATTGGCATTATACGCTGTGGAGGCAAATTCGGTATATCCAGTGACCATCACACAACAAATATCAATGGGTAGCTGCTGTACCAAATCCATACCATCTAGAGCAGGCATTTCTTTATCCAGAATGAGCAGCTGGACAGAAGGTCGATCCATTAAATAGCTCAATGCAAGTCGGGGGTCGGTAAATTCTTTTACAATCTCTATACGCTGGAACTTCCCGAGTTCGGCACCAAGAAACTTCAAGGCTTCGCGCCGGTCATCCAAAATCACGGTTTTGATTTTTTTCATGATCAGGTTTTTTTAGGTTTTCAATTATTAAATTCACTTCATAACGATTATCATAAATAGCAATGCGCAACTTGCCTTTAATATGGCCGTTACATTCTAAACGCCTTTGTAAATTGTCGATCCCCGTACCTAGACTACCAGCGATCGCTCTATCAGCTATCTGATTGGCAATACGAAAGTTGACAAAACCGGGAGCGAGCTCAAACACGAGTTCAATAAGATTATCGGTATCGCCGTATTTTAAGGCATTTTGCAACAATTCGATAGTCGACATAGGCAATATATGCTGCCCTTGGCATTCGCCGTGGACCTGGAGACGTATGTTGGCGGATAATGTTTTGATCCATGAGCGCAACTTGGCAAGTTCCAATTCAATGGGCACAATATCTTCCTCTAGACGACCTATTTTTACAGCATACTGCTGTATCGCCGCTTGGCCGCTGATCATGGTTTTAAGCCGCTCACTTCCCGAAGTGATATGCATCAGTATGTTATTCCATGCGTTGTACATATGATGAGGTATTATCTCTAGCCTAAGCAGTTTAGATTCCAACTTATGTAATTTCGAAGGTATGCCCCACAGGTAGAAAAGAATACCATAAAGTAGGAAGCGAACAAAATATTGTACAAAATTAAGGGTATAGCTGTTCCAATCGCGTTGATCTTGATAAGGTACTTTTATCCCGAGCGCAGGCAGAAAAGTGTAAACCCAAAAGTCACAGAACAAAAAGAAAACGAGCAATCCTGGCAATACCGCCCATTTGAGGAGAGGGCTGGCCAACCAGATTTTTCGCTTCCGAGCGAAATAGTAGCCCAAATAAAAGACAGACATGAACAACGGAAGCGCAAATATAATCTGGGAATACTCCACCTTTGTATAAATCAGCATATTGCCTATATACACCATACAGGAGTAGATCAACCAATAGATAGCATGATGCAGCACCCTTCGGCAGGGAACCGACAAGAGTAGATTCGTATTCATAAATTAGATTTTTGAGTAGAATATACGGTTTTATTTTTTTAAAATCGTAAAACTAACTGTGCATCCCCCTCATTGTAAGTCTTCTAGATAGAGAAAACACTCCCATTGAGCTGGGTATACCCTGATAATTTCATAAAGATCCGTATAGATATCCTGGATCAGATCTGAAGCCGTACGGTCTGTATCGTATGTATTCCACCGAAAATAAGACTGTAGGCTATTGTCAAGTTGAGGCCATAAGGTATAGATGCCACACTGTAACCATTGGGCCAGCAATACCGCCCCTTGCCTCACCTGTAGCTGCGCTTGGCCAAATCGTACGGGCACAAGATTATCTCCCACTCTGTCCCGATGACCTGCACCTGTATTACCATCTACATACGCCACAATATGAAATCCCCTATCAAATGCACGCTTTGCACGGAAAAGCACATGCGGACACTCCGCATCCAACAGTAAAAACCGCTCTTGTAAAGGAGAATCGGACAACGGGGATATTATAGCTTCAAAAATTTGCTTTTGCTCCAAATAAACTCGGGAAGAGACCAACAGTGCGATCTTCAATCCAGACTCGGCAAGATAGCGTACAACAGTGCGGTAGCTATACAGATGCGCGGTTAGTACAATAGAAGGGGTTTCTAGAAAATCAGCAGGCAATACCCCAAGGGCATACGGGGCCTGCGACTGTTGTAAATGGGCAAGACGCTGGAAGAATAAGGTATCTCGAAAATAGGGTTCCATTAGCCAGGGCAGTGCATTTGGCAACACATGACGCAGTTGCTTTTGGTAATGTAGAAATAGTTTTTGTCCCCAGCCTTGGGTTAAATCCAAAGACTTTAAGTCATTGATCAATTGGGTAATCATAGGTTTAATAGATTAGATAAAAGCCCGGCGATTCACCTCCGGGCTTTGGTCAGTTTAAAAGAAAATCGGGCATTTTACTTCAGGTATTTTATCCTGCTCTTCGTCACCTCCAAAATATCCTGTTCCCAAAAGGGCATTTGGAATCACCTCGTTTTCAACAATTACCTGCGGTTTTGATTTGTGTGTGTTGTTCATGTCTTAATGATTTATGATCTAACCATAAGCTTGCTCTTGCAATAGCGCGCTCTTTACATGCCGGCAGTACAAAGGATGCATAAATAACAAAAGGTTTAAAACAAAATCGCTACATATAGCTGTAATGTCCAATGATGGTGGGAAAGTCCTAAAAAGCCATAAAAATTAAACCAAAAACCCTTCAAAAGGGTAAAAACAGCCTATAAAGCGACTATTAAACCACATCCAGCGACAAAAAACAATAGATATACATAACCGAGTCCCAAAAACAGATTCGTAAGCAATACCGACTTAAAGAGAAAATATACCATCATCGAGCGATTGACCTTGGATATCAAAAAAATACTATCGATACATTGTGCTCGACCAATTAAAGAAATTATGGAACGATTTGTCACCCAGGTCAAAGTATTACTACGTTGCGCAGATGCAAGCCAGGCCCTATTGCGCCAGATCAAAATACAGGAATTCGGCAAAAACAAGGTATACTGCAACGAAGGAGAGCAGAGGCTCTATTGGTGCTATGTGCTCGATGGGCTGGTCGGTGCCTATCAATACTTTGAGTATGAGCCGCCTTATATGCACTGGGCCACATTGCCGGGGCAGACTTTTACGGGCACGAAGCATGAGTACAGCGATAACAGCCATTCTCTTGAGATCCGCTTTTTAAAAGATACCAAGGTGGCCATGATCCATCTACAGCAACTGCGTGACCTCATGGACGAGCATATCCCTATCCTGCGGCTGATCAATGTGCTGCGGCAGCGGCGGTTTACCATAGTCGACATCAAGTCCAGAGTGATGGCGCGCAATGCCACGGATAGGTACAGGGAGACCCTCTATGAAATCCCAGCGATACCCGCTGCCCTCAATAACAATCAACTGGCGCAATATCTAAACATCAATCCAAAAACCCTGTACAAGAGTAGGAAGAAAGAAATAAACCGATAAAAATAAAAATACTACCGTACCACCCGATTTTAAGAAATAAACGCCCCCTACCTTAGTCTTATCAAAACGCAAGTACAGCGGATCGGCGATACCAGGTATCAATGAAAAGGGGAAGCTCACCAAAAGGGCACACCGCGAGAGCTGTACCTAGGTGTATAAATAAAAGACAGTACCAACTATTTTTAAATTTAAAATAAATTGCGATGAGAGCAGTAAAAAACAATTGGCTAAGTGCCATAGCAGCATTAACGTTAGTATTAGGAGTTATTTTTGCAGTTGATGCATTTGAGAAGAAGGCTGAAGTTAAACTATTAAGCCCACAAGATCTCACCATAGATGTAAGCAGTGCTAGCAACCCAAACGACCCTACTCAACAAATGGTAAGCCATCTTGGAATAGCAGATCCTAATTGTGGTACTTCTAATGTCACCATCTGTGGAGCAACATTTAACTTAGACTTAAATGATTCAGAAGTACAAAGATTACTTCAAGACATCGAGGATGGAAATCCTGTAACGGTACAAGATTTTAAAGATGCAGGTTACTCACCTTCATATAAATGGAAACCGTAACGTAGTAAAGTTAAAAGATAGGCGACCTGAAACTCAAGTCGCCTTTTGTTTTTAACGTTCATTTTGTTGATACCCACCTGCTTCAATTGCTTCAGGCGGCAAAGGCCAAACATACTTTTTGTCATTTGGCGCTAACCTATACGTTACATTATCTATTTGCCTTATGAGGGTTACTTCCCGTCCTTTTTCTAGATTAAGCCGTCGCAAATCTTCCCAGCGCACGCCTCTAAAAACAAGCTCCTTCTTTCTCTCCTCAAATATTTCCTGCAATAAATCCTCCTTGCTATTCGCTGTAAATGGCTGAAAATCATTTTTTGAAAAACGGTTAATTTTCATTTTATTCAACGCCACATGAGCTTCCTCGATCCGATTCATACGAGCCAGACATTCTGCCTGGATTAAATACGTCTCATCCAAGGCAAATCCAGTAAAGAACGCAACACCGCCATGATAGCTACCCCAGTAGGTATTCCGCCCGTCGGTCGACTTTTTAAAGAACAACGCTTTCCTCAAATCGGAGCTAGCGTAGCTATTCCATAAATTGGTCTCAACTTGCAACACGTTATTACTCAACACAAAGGCCTCATTCGCAGCGGTACTGAAAAATACTTCAGGATTATTCATTCCATACAGCGTAAACGTATAATTATTACTTACCTGAATCGTGTTATAGTCCCATAGAGTGCTTTTAACTGCCAACACCTTTTCAGTCTCTTTTAACGCTTTCTCAAACTCAAAGAGCTGAAGATGTAATCGTGCTTTTAAGGCATAGACAGCCAATTTTGAAGCCCTAAATACTGTCGACCCAGTTTCGGGCAGCAGCATTTCCGCCTCTGTAAGATCACTTTCGATCAATGTTAATATCTCCTTCAGTGATGAGCGATTAACCTTTATAGTTGGATCGGCCGTCAAGCGTAATGGCAATCCAACCTTATTTTCGAGGTCCCCCTTACCAAAAGGTTCGCAAAACAATTGACTCAGATTGTAATAATTAAGTGCCCTATGAAAGAGGGCCGAACCTTTTGTGTTATCCCAATCGCTGCTATTTCCATCTACCCGTTTTATCTTTTCTAACCCCTCTAAAATGATGTGGCACCGCAATATTTTCGCATAGCCTACATTAAAATCATAAGGTTCGACATTATCACCTAATATATTGTCATAGATGATATCATTCCAATTGTATGCATTACGCATATAAGCCAAAGGCCCTTCCGCAGACAAACCATTAAAATGCGTTTTACTGAGGAAAAACTCATCCGCCCCAATTATACCCAATACATGAGAGGTCCGTAGATTCAACGCATGCGTAGGATCAGTCGTATTATCCAATATGGCCTGAAAGTCACTTAATAATACGGGAACCTTTTGACTTTGGCTGGATTTAAGATCCAAAAAGTCGTGACTGCAAGAACTATTAAGCATCACGAAAAAAAACAATAACCTCTTCATACTTAAAAATTGATTTGAACACCTGTAGTAAAATTTCGAGCCGGTGGATAGAGTGCATTGATATAATCAGGATCTATGCCCTCATTGTTTGCGCGCCATAGGATACCCACCTCATTGCATTGTATATAGAGTTTCAAACTTCGGATGGATCTGTATTTAAAATCATAACTGACCTTCACATTATCAAATTTAATCACATCCGCAGGAAGTATTAATGCCATAGATTGGCTATAGATCGCAAATCGCTGATTAGGCGCAGCTGTTGCATCCCAAGCCGGCACATTGGTAGTTTGCTCATCTCCTGACGTAGCCCAGCGCTTGAAATAATCCATATGATAAACCGGCGCGCTGATTAAGTATTCCTGTCCAGGCCCTATAGATTTCTTTCTAAAGACATGACCTAGTCTATAGGAAATTAAACCTGCAACCGTAAATCCTTTAAAACTAAAACCATTCCATACGGAGCCAAAAACCCTTGGGACGGTCTGTCCCGCATCAACCAGATCTTCCTTTTTATACTTGAGATAATAATTTGTATACAACGACTTGTCGCTGGTCAGCACACCGTCTATCTGCATAAGCGGCATCCCATTATTGGCATCTAGACCATACCAAGGTAAAGCATAAATTTGATCTATCGACCTACCATTCTCCACTACAGTTGGATCAGCTAAATATCTGCTTACAGATTGACTATTCCCTTTAAAGTTATTGACCCGATTGGATGCCAGATTGACAAGGGTAGTTGTATTCCATGTTAAACTACGCGACAATTTTATTCTAGAATCCAACTGTAAATCAAAGCCTTTAGTAGTCAGATCAGCATAGTTTACTTTATAATTGGCTGTCACACCTGATGAAGGATCAATGTTTAAATATCCTAACAAATTAGAAGCCTTTTTTATATAATAATCCACTGTACCCGATAAGGCTCCATTCCATAACGACCAATCTAAGGCCATATTTAACGTATTGACACGCTCCCAGCCCAATGAAGGATTGCCCGGATGCGTCAGCGCCGCCGCCAACTGATTCGTCTCCGAATTATTTGATAAACGTATTGTCGGGTAATGGCTTTGAGACTTATCAATGTTACCGGCGCTACCGTAGGTAATACGCCACTTGAATGCCCATAGCCAATCCTGCTTCATAAAAGATTCTTTGGCCATATCCCAACTCGCTCCCGCAGACCATAGTACCGTCCCCTTTTCATTTATTTTTACCCCCAGTAGATTGGAACCATCCCAACGCATACTTGCGCTCAGGTTATATTTGTTAGCTATACCATACCCCCAGTTAGTGAAATAAGATAGCTGCCGGTTACTTACTCTATCCTTGACTCCATTCCCAGATGGAATAAACCGACTTCCAGATGGCCGTGTGGTATAGGTGGTATTATAATTTAATGCCAGCGCATAGGTCCAAGACTCGGGGTCAAAATTGTATAAGGTACGACTGGGCTCCATCAGTATCCTATCTTGTCCAATCTCTGCACCCACAAGCGCCGTAACCCAATGATCTTTAAACATACTTTGATTCCAATTCAACTGCATCCTCCCTGCATGATGATCCTGAGACTGCAAACCATCTGTCTCCATAATACCCGCGTAAGGTATAATACGGGCTCCATTAGCCTGTGTAAACGTATTCACTAGGTTTCGCACATAGTAGGAATCTTTATCATATAGTGTCTCTCTACGAGCCTCTGCTGTCAGAAACTGGTAATTGACCTGAAATGACAAATTGTAAGGAAGATCATATTTCAGCTGTTGGCTGATCCGCCATTCTCTACGCTTAGCGTTTCTGTCCATAAGATTGACTTCGTCAAGGGGTCTATACATCCAATCGAGCAAACCCAAAGATGGAGCCTTTTCCAGATAAGCAAATCGTCCAGCTCTACTGCTGAGGTGCCCAGGATTACCATTTTCATCCAGCAGGCTTTCATAGATCAGTCTGCCATTTGTACTGTTATAGCCTTCTCCATTTTGTTGCAATTTTTGATCGGAAAAATTAACGACGGATTGCCATTCGAGCCCCTTCAATAACTGTACGCCGAAGTCCATATTCAGTGTGAGTCTTTGATCCACATTGCCAATGATAGACAAGTTATTTTTATCCAAATTCGCAGACATCCCCATTCGAACGGTTTCGCCCCCCTTACGCATAGCAAACCCATAGCGTTGCGTAAAAGCTTTGCGATACACATAATCCAGATAGTCTTGCCTCAGGTCATTCTTAAGCAGGACTTCCTTTTGCTTATCGAATTCCGTATCGGAAATAAGTTTATCACGCTTTTTAATCAACAATTCTACATATTGCGGAATTTTTGTCCTATCATTTTCAGTATAGGCTTTTTTGGCAAAAAGTTCCTCTTCTATACCCATCACGGTAGCTGAGGGAAGATATTGCTGACTGTAAAAAAGATCGGGCTTATCTCGCCACGTGACACCGGAATTAAAAACCACCTGCAGATTGTCTTTGTAATTTGCCTTTTTACTCGTGATGACGATCACACCATTTCCAGCCTGCGCACCCCAAATAGAGGCCGCGGCAGCATCCCGTAATATTGTGATAGACTCTACATCGTTCGGATTTATAGATTGGAGGTCTCCATAAAACGGAAAGTTATCCAAAATAACCAACGGTGCTGTATTGCCCTCTATGGTAGAAAGTCCTCGAATACGGATAGTCGGGTCATTCCCAAAATCTTCCCCGGTGACGCTCCTTTTATCAAAGTATACACCATTGGCCATTCCTTCCATACGGTTCAGGATATTGTTGTCCGCATGAAAAGTCAGTTTCTCCTTATCCAAAACGGTAAATGAGCCCGTAACCCGTTCTTTGGGCAAAGCATAGTACCCCGTATTAACGACCACTTCCTCAATATGAGTTTCATTAGGTTGCATGACTATCGTAAGGTCTGCTGTAGATTTTACCCAGACCTCTAGTTTTTTAAAATTCATATGCGTACAGCTCAGCAACACGGGAAGTCTAGGTGATTTTAACACACAGTACCCCTCCGTATCACTTATTACATCATAATCACCGTAACGTAAGGTGGCATTTGCTATTGGTTTACCCTTTGGATCAATTATGCTAGTTTTAATAGCCGTCTGCGCTACGAGCGTATAGGTATTGAGAACAAATAGCACCATCCCCAAGCCTTTAAGTAGTATATTTTTCATTTAAAGTGATCATTTATAAGGGGACAGCACTTCTTGAATTAACAGTGATGGCGCTTTCTCATATTCAAATGTTAAATACAGGTGATACCTATTAAGCAAAACCTGCAAATCGGACAACGACATATGTTTGGTGCGAGGAAGCCAGATACCTCCGCTTTGCTCTGCAGCAATACCTGTCCGATCTATTACCATACCGTATAACAGCGGCTTATCGGTCAATCCATATATTTTAGATAGTAGTGCATCGTAGAATTGATAAAATGTAGCGTATAGAACACCATATTCCTCCATTCGATTCTTACTTATGGGATTACCAAAGGATTGAATACTCTTTTGCAGGTTTGCCGATTCTAACACCGCATACTCGACCACTTTGTGATTCTGTATCTCCGCATAGAGTCCTAGATCTCTTTGCAGCCAACTATTTAATTCCTCTTGAAATCGCTTACGGATTTCCTTATCCGATACATTACCATTCATAGTAACCGCAAAACAATACATGTTATTCTTGGCCCAAGCATCATATTTCAGATCTTCTTCAAGTCCTTTATTCACTGCTAACTTGACCCGTTCTTTAAATAAGGTATTTCTCTTCTTTTCGGATAAAGCCCAAGTCAAACCAGAGCCTTCTCGCCAGCTCAAAGTTGGAAATATATCTTCCTTAAAAGCTTCGTATACCATCATTTCGAGATTAGAATTGATAGCATAAAAGACCGTCTTATCATTGGCTCTGATGATCTTGGGCTCTTCAAACTGAAAATTGGGTAGATACCTTGCTATCTGCACCCCTTCTTTATCATGCAAAACTTCCGTCGCTCCGTTACTCGCTGTAAAAAAAGCTACTTCGGGATCTATAGCCTGATCCGTGAGTTTATTATAGACTTTAAGTTCTTTGCCTGACAGAATAGTCCTGAAGTTAGTGGCAGTTGCATAATCCCACTTGGGCTTGGCAATGACTTTACCCTTATAAATCCACACCATATGGGGTGAACCTCGGTGGGGGAATAAGGAATGAATGATTGAATCGCCAACAATCGAGTTGAACAAAAATTCTTGTTGTCTTATCCTAATTTTCATTATATCAAGCTCTGAATCTACAGGCATGTGATATGTGACGGGGACTACGTAGAAATCAACATCTGGGTTGGCTAGTTTTTCTTCTTTTAATTTTCGTAATGATTCTAGACAAGGAGCGCATCCTGGGTACCAAAAATCTAACACAATCAGTTTATCCTTGTATTTGGAGAGATTTTCCTCTGATAACACAAATGTTTTGGAATCTAAAACCTTATGACTTTTTGTCCAAAATGATTCTGGCACGGTATCACCGATATATAGACTATTTTCGTTTGGCTTTATCGTTTGCGCCTGTACGACTGCAGAAGATATTGCAAAGAATAATACAACAAATAAGCCTTTGGATCCGATCAGCGACCGGAACCTAAAGGCATAACTAAACAACACACAGAATATTATTAATAATACGACACTTCGCCACCCTTCGTCATTGCGAGGAGCTTCACGACGAAGCAATCTATTTTGTTTTATCAGGCAGTAATATCCCTGCCCTAAAGGCAGTCCTCTCCCACCCCTTAAAAAATTCTTCATTCTTAAAGATTTTTTGGTAAAACTGTCAAAGCGTAAATAGGCAAATTCGACAAAGCGATTTTACGACTTCACGATTTTACAATTTTACCACTGTAAATAAATAATATTGAAAGGCAGACGAGGACTATTCGGTATCTCATATGGGTTCATTAATTGGTGACTCCCCATCTGCACATGAAATAAAAACCGACCTGTTTGTTTATAGAAAATCTATATAATCTTGATTCATATCCTTGCAAGTGCATTTATATTTTCCTACTTTTAGGTTGCTTAAGTCCAAAGGTGTGGAAAACACGTCTGCCTTGTCCCGGATTCGTATCTGTACAAGTCGGAAAAACCAAAAGAGAAAGTACTAATTATTGACCTTCAAGGCCCTTAATACGTACATTACTATAGACTATAGTCTATACCCCCCTCTTTTGGTTTTTAATGTCGTATTGCACTATTCGGGCGGGGCGAATTTGTTCTTTATCAGTACGCATAGCGCTGGGTAGCAGCCTCGACCTTGGGTCGCGAGCTCTACACTGTTGGTGGTTAATGATTCTCTTTTTATCATGTCGTTTATCAAATTGGTAACACACACTTTAATGAGTCTCGATAGGAATAAAAATGGAGCTAAAAAAAGGCAAGCCCCACTATTTTCCACTGAACACACAGGCACGGCAAAGAGCCCTAGACGCAGTTTCCAATAGGGGAGCTTGCCCCTTCCTTTTGCGAAAATACAAAAAGCACAG
>JBEBQJ010000110.1:0-16147 GCA_040395455.1 Sphingobacterium yanglingense
ATCATCAACGCTGTCGCCGTACACACAAACAAGGTATCTACATATACAGAAAAGGCTTGTACCAGCCCTTGCTGGGCGGGATGACTCACATCAGCAGCCGCAGCAGCATGTGGAGCAGTTCCTTGTCCAGCTTCATTAGAATAAATACCACGTTTTACTCCCCAAGCAATAGCCATCCCTATGACACCGCCAAATGTAGCATCCATACTAAAAGCAGAACTAAAAATAAGCTTGAACATTTCGGGTATTTGACCAAAATTCATCCCTATAATAATCAATGCCATCAAAATATAAGCTCCGGCCATAAAAGGCACAATAAACTCCGAGGCCCGTCCTAACCGCTTTACTCCACCAATAATAATAACTGTCAACAAAAGGACAACTATAATACCCACCCAACTGATAGTCCAGTCACCCCCTGCTATTGAAACCATACTATTTGAATAATCAAAAGCATTAGTGATTGTACTATTGATTGCATTACTTTGGACCCCTGGGAGTAAAAATCCCGTACTCACTATCGTAATCACCGCAAATAAGACCGCATACCACTTCACGCCTAATCCCTTCTCAATATAGTAAGCAGGTCCTCCCCTAAACTCATCCCCCTCTTTCTGCTTATATACCTGTGCCAAGGCTGCCTCGACAAAAGCAGAAGCGGACCCTAAGAAAGCTATTGCCCACATCCAAAAAACAGACCCTGGACCGCCCATATATATAGCAGTTGCGACACCAACGATATTACCTGTACCTACACGTCCGGAGATTGCTAAGGCGAAGGCTTGGAAGGACGATATACCCTCATTCGATTTCTTCTTCTTAAACAAAAGATTTAGCATGTCTTTAAGGTAACGCACCTGTAAAAAACCAGTCCGAAATGAAAAATACAATCCAATTAAGAGGCAAGAATATATAAAAAAATCGCTCCATACATAGCTAGAGATAGTAGAGATAAGCTGTTCCATCAATAAGGTCTAATTGTTATAATTGTCATTTACCCTGTAAATAAAGGTATTTTTTAGGAGAAACCGATAGTTTTATTACAAATAATTTCAATACATCTATTGTCTCAATAATAAAGGCGTCTGTAGATACAGACGCCTTTATTATTGGGCATTTCATAGTTGCTAATTCCTTATCCAATAGCCTCACGTATTCGAGTTAGCTTCTGCATCAATCCTTCCAGCAAATCTAGATGTAGCATATTGGCCCCATCAGATTTAGCATTTGCTGGATCAGGATGCGTTTCAATAAAAAGACCATCAGCTCCAACTGCAATTGCAGCTTTAGCAATTGTCTCTATTAATGCAGGTTTCCCTCCAGTCACTCCACTTGTCTGATTGGGTTGCTGTAGGGAATGAGTACAATCCATCACTGTAGGAACCTGAAAAGAACGCATAGCAGGTATACCTCTAAAATCGACCACCAGATCTTGATACCCAAATGAATTACCTCGTTCTGTCAAAACCACCTTTTCATTGCCTGCGTCTTTAACCTTATCCACAGCAAATCCCATAGATTCTGCAGATAGGAATTGTCCTTTCTTAATATTGACCACCTTCCCAGTTTCTGCTGCTGCAACCAATAATTCTGTTTGTCGACATAAAAATGCTGGAATCTGCAAAACATCTACATACGCTGCTGCCATAGCTGCTTCATGAGTTTCATGAATATCCGTTACAGTAGGAACTCCAAACTCTTTGCCTATTTTCTCCAAAATTTTCAATGCTTTCTCATCACCTATTCCAGTAAAAGAATCGATTCTTGAGCGATTCGCTTTACGATAAGACCCCTTAAAAATAAAGGGAATACCTAACGAATCTGTTATCCGAACTATCTTTTCTGCTATACGGATTGCTATTTCTTCTCCCTCAATAGCACAGGGCCCGGCCATTAAAAAAAACTGTTTAGAATTAGCATTCTTAATATCGGGAAAATATTTACTTATCATCTTATTCTTTTAATTACCTAATTCTGATATAAATTTGATTCGCATGAGCTGTATATCTTCATATGAATAATCCTCTTCACCTAACTCGGATAAAGCATTTTTAATCGAATCTACCTCCGCTGCCTTAAAATAATCATATACCTCATCTTGACGATCTTGATCAATCATTTCATCGACAAAGTACCCAATATTCAGTTTTGTACCTGAATAAACAATAGACTCCACTTCTTTTAACAAGTCTTCATAGCTAATCCCTTTAGATGATGCAATATCTTCTAGACCAATTTTTCTATCGATATTTTGAATAATACTAACCTTTAATGCTGACCTGTTCGCTGTACTCTTTACAATTAAGTCTTGAGGCCTATCAATACCTTTCTCCTCCACATAACTCTTAATCAGCTCCACAAATGCTGAACCAAATTTCAAAGCCTTCCCTGCTCCTACTCCATGAATCTGTTTCATTTCATCCATCGTGATAGGATAATGTGCACACATTTCCTCTAAAGAAGGATCCTGAAAAACGACAAAAGGAGGAAGTGACTTTTGCTTGGCGATTTTCTTCCGTAAATCTTTTAGCATTCCCAACAAGTCGGTATCTAAAGCACCTGAAGCTTGCTTTGGCTCCTCTATCCCATCATCATCGCTGACCTCCATTGGGCTATTCAAAATAAATTTTATCGCATAGGGATTATTAAGATAGCGTTTCCCATCCTCTGTCAAAGTTAACAGACCATAATGATCAATATCTTTCTTAATGAAATCAGCCAATTCCGCTTGTCGAATAAGCGAATTCCAATAATTCACACCTTGCTCTTTTCCTGCACCAAAAAGCACATGTTCATCGTGCTTATAGGAAGAAATCGGCTGGTTATTCTGTCCCAAAAATACATTTATAACATGATGGTCATCAAACTTATCTCCTTCCTCTTTGATAAAATTCAACATCTTTACCAAATCCGCCTCTGCTTCGAAGTACGTCTTTTGAGCCCGGCAGTTATCACACATATTATTACATCCGGTTTCATCAAATTTTTCACCGAAATAGTGTAAAATCTGCTTACGTCGACATACAGAAGACTCCGAATAATCGATTACCTCCTTAAGTATCTGAGTACCAATCTCACGTTCTGAGACAGGCTTATCTTTCATGAATTTCGTCAATTTCTCAACATCCTTCTTTGAATAGAAAGATATACATACTCCCTCTCCTCCATCACGACCAGCGCGACCAGTCTCTTGATAATACCCTTCCATCGACTTCGGGATATCATGGTGAATTACATACCGTACATCAGGCTTGTCAATACCCATTCCGAAAGCAATCGTTGCTACAATCACCTCCACATCTTCCATCAGAAATTTATCCTGTGTATCGGCGCGGGTCTTCGCGTCCAATCCGGCGTGATAAGGAAGTGCCTTGATACCATTAATATTGAGTACTTCAGCTATTTCTTCTACTTTCTTACGGCTCAGACAGTATATGATACCAGTTTTACCGGTATTCACTTTAATAAACTTAACAATTTCTTTGACAACATTCTTTTTGCTGCGTACCTCATAGAACAAATTAGAACGATTAAAAGAAGACTTAAACAAAGTCGCATCGTTCATCTGTAAATTCTTTCGGATATCAGACTGCACCTTAGGTGTAGCAGTCGCTGTCAATGCAATAATTGGAATATTTTCACCGATACCGTTTATAATCAATCGGATCTTACGATATTCAGGTCGAAAGTCATGTCCCCATTCCGAAATACAATGTGCCTCATCCACCGCCACGAAGGAGACTTTAATGTTTTTCAAGAACTGTACATTATCCTCTTTCGACAACGATTCTGGAGCGACATACAATAACTTTGTCTTCCCCGCGGACACATCAGCTTTAACTTTAGTGATCTCTCCCTTAGTAAGCGAAGAGTTCAAAAAATGAGCTATACTATCCGTTCCTCCAAAAGCCCTGAGCTGATCCACCTGATTCTTCATTAAAGCGATCAACGGAGATATAACTATCGCTGTACCGGCACTCATCAATGCAGGCAATTGATAACAGATAGACTTACCTCCACCGGTCGGCATTATGACAAAGGTATCTTTCTTGTTTAAAATGTTAGTGATAATGGCCTCTTGGTCGCCCTTAAATGCATCAAACCCGAAGAATTCTTGGAGATTGTCGTACAAAGATTTTTCTATTTCCATCTGCGCAGCTACAAAATTAAACAGGTAGCTTACCTATCTAAAATTTAAATAACCTATTTTTGTGAATTGTATTATAAAAATAGGCATATTTTCCGTGAAAAGCAATTCAGAAATAAAAAAAGAGGCTATAGAAGTCCTCGAACTAGAAGCTAAAGCACTGCTAAATGTAGCATCAAAAATCAATGATGATCTTGTTGAAGTAATACACCTCATCTTAAACCTCCAAGGTCGGGTAATTCTAACTGGAATCGGCAAAAGTGCAATTATTGCACAAAAAATAGTAGCTACACTCAATTCTACCGGCACCCCAGCTATCTTTATGCATGCAGCCGATGCCATACACGGAGACTTGGGCATCATCCAAGAACACGACCTGATCATTGCCATTTCAAAAAGTGGGAATACCCCTGAGATAAAAGTCTTGATTCCCTTCTTAAAACAAACGAAAAATAAAATGGTCGCAATTGTAGGAAACATGAATTCCTTCCTTGCCGAACAATCCGATTATAGATTAGATACGACAGTAGAACGAGAAGCCTGTCCTAACAATCTAGCACCTACGACTAGTACAACAGCTCAACTAGCCATGGGCGATGCCTTGGCGGTATGCCTCCAAACTGCTAGACAGTTTACAGATAGGGATTTCGCTAAATATCACCCCGGTGGGGCTCTGGGGAAACAACTATACCTCAAAGTGGGAGATGTATCGAACCCCAATGCAAGACCAAGTGTTCATCCAGACGACTCTATAAAACAACTTATCATAACCATCACAAATCATAGACTAGGTGCAACTGCCGTACAGGACAATGAAAAAATAATAGGAATCATTACGGATGGCGACATCAGAAGAATGCTAGAGAAACACGATGACATCTCCCAGTTGAAGGCCATTGATATTATGTCAATAAATCCAAAAGAGATCGAAGAAGGCGAATTAGCCGCTAACGCCCTACATAAGATGAGAGAAAACAATATCTCTCAATTATTGGTCACAAAAAGTGGTGAATATGCAGGTATCATTCATATACAAGATTTACTAAAAGAGGGAATTATTTAAACCATAACAACAGGATACAGTCAAACAAACTACAAGATTTATTGTAAAAATATTGTTGTTTAAGCCGCTGGTTAAAATATGTTAAGATAAACAACTACATTTGGCACGTCAATTGAACAAAATTTAGAAATTTAGATATTAAACGAATATGAAAAAGTTATTAAGTATTGCAACAGTATTAGTCGCTTTCATTTCATTCACAGCTATGGCATTAGCAGTTGGTGAATTCAAATTTGAAAAAGAAACGCACGATTTTGGGACCATACCTTTTAACAAGCCGGCTAGTTTTGAGTTCGCATTTACAAATACGGGAGATGCCCCTATCATTGTTTCAGAAGTAGCTCCATCTTGCGGATGTTCTGTAGCAGATTTTTCAAAAGCGCCAATCAAACCTGGTGACTCAGGAAAAATAAAAGTGACATACAATGCAGCGACTAAAGGTCCGTTTACAAAATCATTTACTGTAAAATCAAATACAAAGACACCAGTAAAGACCTTAACCGTAAAAGGTAATGTAGAGTAAAACAAAAAAAAACATATAAAAAAGCCGTAACAGTTTTAAATTGTTACGGCTTTTTTATAATCCGTCTTTTCTTATCTTTGTACACTATTTTAACATTAAAACTCTAGTTATATGCCAAAGATATCACAAAAAGGCATGGATATGCCAGCCTCTCCGATACGAAAACTAACTCCTTTTGCTGATCAGGCAAAAAAGGAAGGAAAAAAGATATATCATCTAAATATTGGACAGCCTGATATCCAAACCCCAGAAATAATGTTGAATGCTTTAAAGAATATAGACTTTAAAGTATGGGCTTACACCCCTTCTGAAGGAACCGCATCTTATCGGACCAAGTTGGCGGAGTATTACAACAAGTTAGACTACAACGTTCAACCTACTGATATCTTAGTCACCAATGGTGGCTCCGAAGCTATTACCATAGCCATGCAAGCGTGCCTTAATCCTGGTGAGGAGATAATCATCCCTGAGCCCTTTTATGCAAACTACAATGGATTTGCCTGTTCTTCAGATATTGTTATAAAACCAATTGTCTCGCATATTGAAAATGGTTTTGCATTGCCCTCTATTGCTGATTTTGAAAAAGTGATTACAGAGAAAACCAAAGCAATCGCTATTTGTAATCCCAATAATCCCACCGGATACCTTTATTCACGTGAAGAACTTGAAGCATTAAAAGCAATCTGTATTAAATACGATCTATACCTATTCTCAGACGAAGCTTATAGAGAGTTCTGCTACGATGGTCGCGAATTCATTTCGCCAATGCATTTAGAAGGACTTGAAAACAATGTTGTCGTCTTAGACACCGTCTCTAAGCGGTACTCCGCTTGTGGAGCTCGTATCGGCTGTCTTATAACGAAAAACAAAGGACTTTATCAAACAGCGCTAAAATTTGCACAAGCACGCCTTAGTCCATCACTAGAGGGACAAATAGCTGGTGAAGCAGCTGTCGACACACCAGATTCTTATTTCGATGCCGTTTCAAAAGAATATACGGCCCGTAGAGACACTTTGGTCAAAGGATTAAACAAAATTGATGGCGTATTCTGTCCTAATCCAGGAGGCGCATTTTATGTTGTAGCCAGATTACCAATTGACAATGCTGATAAATTCTGTCAATGGATGCTAGAAAAATTCAGCTACGAAAATGAGACAGTCATGATGGCTCCGGCTACAGGATTCTACAGCACTCAAGGTTTAGGGCTAAACGAGGTCCGTCTAGCTTATGTATTGAATCAAGACGATTTAAGAAAAGCGTTAATCTGTTTAGAAAAAGCGCTTCAAGAATATCCTGGAAGAAAGGAATTTTAAATTCATCTCCCAAAATAAAAGGCTAAGTATATACTTAGCCTTTTATTTTAAACTAGTGTATATTATGTTTTTTCATGACATCAAGTACAAATGGTTCAATTTGTTCAACCATACGCATAAATCCCAGGTCACTAGGATGCGTACCGTCCGTCGTTGCTTCATGATCCTCCCCTAACAAACTAGAAGTATCGAGATAATACAAAGCTTTAACCCCTTTTGCGATAAGTTTATTATATTCCGTTTTCCAATTAGCATTTTGTAAATGATTCCGGCTGTTCCAGTTTTGATTAAAATAACTTAACTCCCGGATTACCGAGGGAATCATAATAATGGGCGTATTGGGGTGCTTCTCCCGCAGATAAGAAACCAAATACACGGTTCTTTCGCTCACCTGCTCAGGTGAAGAATTCGGCACACAGTCTAATATAAAAACATCTGGGTTTATATCTCCCAACATGTGTACAACTTCCTTTTCCATCCGCGCATTACCACTCACTCCGAAGTTCAAAAAATTAAATCCCGTGCGCCTCGACAACAATGCTGGGTACGCCATACCAGGACGACTGGCTGAAGCGCCGTGTACAATGCTCGAGCCATAAACAACAATATTTCGTTTAAAAGGATTAGCCAATTCTACAAAACTGGCACCTTCCTTCACCCCAATCTCCAACGATGTAGTCTCATCATACAATGGAAGATAAACCAAAAACTCCTTTTCTGTAGAATCTAGATGTTCTAATATCAATCCATCTTCACAAGTTTTTACCGTTCCTTTTGAGCCAGCATACTGCCATCTCCCCGCTCTATTTTTAATATAGACATCCAGCCCCTTATTTGCAATCGCAGTTAGATTAAGTCCGACTTTCTTATCGGTAACACACCATTTGGCATATAATTCCGAGGAATTTGATTTAAAGGTTACAAATAGGCCTGCACTATTAGTGTAGAGTTTTTTCACACTTGCAGGCATAGTATTATACTTCAATGTATCTACCCGATGAAACTGTTCAGAAGTTTCAAAATATTTACCGTATATCGGCAATTTATAGAAGCGCTTACCTTGATCTTGAGCAAAAAGGTTGTTCATAAACAGGAGCGTTCCAAAAAATAACGTCGTTAGTTTTTTCATTGCAATAAAATTAATAAAAATACACACACAAACAACTAATATAATTAGTAATTTTGACGAATGGAATATGCAATCGTGGATATAGAAACCACAGGCTCGTACGCTGGAGACAATGGGATAACAGAAATAGCTATCATTATACATAATGGAGAGCATATCTTAGAAAAATTCGAAACCTTAGTTAATCCCGGTACGACAATTCCTTACCACATCCAATCGTTAACCGGAATAGACAATGAGATGGTATCCAGTGCTCCTTCCTTTAAGGAAATCGCAAAGACCATTTATTCCTTATTGCACAAACGAGTATTCATAGCTCACAATGTCAACTTCGATTACTCATTCATCAATCAAGAACTGAAGAAAGCAGGATACGATTGGAAGGCTCCTAAACTCTGTACAGTACGTCTTTCGCGTAAGATATTCCCTAATCTGGCATCTTACTCTTTAGGAAAACTATGTCAAAATTTAGGTATTACCATTCATCACCGTCACCGTGCCATGGGAGATGTCGAGGCTACTGTTACCCTTTTCGAAAAACTCCTAAAAAATGACAGCGATTCTATCATAGCTACGACGTTAAAAAAAACAAAAGAACATAACCTTCCGACACATATTAACCAAGAAGACTTCTTACAACTCCCCGAGTCCACTGGAGTCTATTATTTTAAAAACAAAAGCGGCAACATCATGTATGTCGGCAAGGCTGTCAACATAAAAAAAAGAGTTTTAAGCCATTTTAGCGGGAATAACCCTTCTCAAAAAAGGCAGTCTTTCATCAATGACATACATAATATCGACTTTGAAGAGAGTGGCACGGAACTCATGGCTCTACTGATGGAGTGTAAAATGATAAAGCAACATTGGCCCACACATAACCAGGCGCTCAAAAAGTTCGAGCCTAAATTTGGTCTCTTTGAGTACGAAGATCAAAAAGGCTACAAACGTCTATTAGTTTCTACGTTCAATAAGCAGGCAAAAGCCATTCAATATTTTGAACGGGCTACAGAAGCCAACCAATTGCTTTTAAAGCTAATGAATACCTATGAGCTCTCACCAAAGCTGTGTTTTTTCTATAGCAGTCGCCCGGAACAAAAAGCACCTATAGACTACGCGAGTATTCCAGCCCTACAACAGTACAATACGCAGGTAAATCAGGCGTTGGATTATGTTATAGCACAACGAAACTCATTTGTAATAATAGATCAAGGAAGAAATCTTGACGAGAAATCTTACATTTATTTCAAGAATGATCAACTTGCCGCCTTTGGATTCATACACACAGACAACCAAACACGAGAATTTGAGGATATGATCGCCGAAAATGACAAATGTTTAAGTAATTACTATATGAATAGCTTAGTACTGCAATATGCCGAGCGATTTCCTGGCAAAGTACACTACGAAAATACTAAAGCCAATTTTTGAAAATTAATTATGGAAATAATTAATTAGTTTCATCGTATATTTAAAATAAGCTTATTTAAAAACAACATCATGGTGAAACACTTCAAATCAATACCGCTTCTCGTTATATCTATTTTTGCAGTGACAGCATTTGTAAACTGTAGCAGTGGGAATTCCGAAAATCAGAATCGTATACGAGTAGGGGGAGAAGGCAAGATACGGGTTATGCCTGACCAAGTTACATTGACCATCAACGCTAGTTTCTCTAAACCCAAAATGGTAGATGCAGTACGAGAAACCCAAGCCACTGTAGATACAGTAATGCGGATATTGGAATCCTTTGGAAACAAAGATCAGGACATCAAAACGAGTAGTATATCTGCCAACAAAGATTATCAATATGTAGGCAGTACGTACAAATTTGTGGGATTTGAAGCACAGCAAACAATAGATTTTGTCTTACATGATTTAAACAAATTCACCGAGTTAACGGCAAAATTACTAGAGACCAAAATAAGTAGTATTGCTCAAATCCAATTTAACCACTCCAAAGCAGATAGTATCCTTCGTGAAGCTGATCTTATAGCCTACGATGATGCTTTAAAATCAGCGACCAAAATTGCCAAAAGAGCAGATGTAAAATTAGGTAAACTCCTTTTCCTATCCAATGATGGTTCCGGAAGCGATGCAACCGGCTACAGCAGCGGTGAGCGGATAGACACCTACAACAAAGGTTTTGGAGGTCAAGGCTTTAAAATAGCTCCTGAAGTGATTGAATTCAAGCGCACCATAACCACCGAATTTGGCATAAAATAAGGTAGGTAAATAAAATAAACCTTATCTTTGCCGCATGATTAATGTATCCAATCTATCTCTTCGTTTTGGCAAACGTGTGCTATTCGAGGATGTCAATTTAAAATTCACTCCTGGAAACTGTTATGGCATTATTGGCGCTAACGGTGCGGGTAAATCAACTTTCTTAAAAATCATCTCTGGAGAGGTGGACCAGACTACAGGCTCTGTTTCATTTACACCTGGTGACAGGATGTCTGTTCTAAGTCAAGATCACTATGCTTTTGACGAATTTACAGTGTTAGAAACTGTAATGATGGGTAATCAAGAGCTCTACAAGATTATGAAAGAGAAGGACGCCATCTACATGAAAGAAGATTTCTCGGATGCTGACGGCGAACGTGCGGGGGAGTTAGAGAGTTTATTTGCCGAAATGGATGGTTGGAATGCGGAATCCAATGCGGCTACTCTTCTGAGCAGTTTAGGTATCAAAGAGGAGTTTCACTATAAGTTAGTATCTGAAATCGATGGTAATCAAAAGGTACGTGTGTTATTGGCACAGGCACTTTTCGGAAAACCAGACATTCTTATTCTCGATGAGCCTACCAACGACTTAGATATCAATACCATCGCTTGGTTAGAAGATTTCTTAGCTTCCTACGAAGCTATTGTATTAGTTGTTTCTCACGACCGTCACTTCTTAGATGCAGTATGTACCCATACGGTAGATATTGACTTTGGCAAGATGACAATCTATACAGGTAACTACTCATTCTGGTATGAGTCTTCACAACTAGCATTGAAACAACGTACTGACCAAAACAAAAAGACTGAGGAAAAAGTAAAAGAACTTCAAGAATTTATCCGTCGTTTCTCTGCAAATGCGTCGAAATCAAAACAAGCAACTTCCCGGAAAAAGGCCTTAGATAAAATCAATATTGATGAGATCCAACCTTCTAACCGCAAGTATCCAGCTATTATGTTTAATAATATGAACCGAGAGCCTGGGGACCAGACCCTACAGGTTGAAGGTTTAAGTAAGACGGTCAACGGTGAAGTCTTCTTCAAAGATATCACATTCATGATCAACAAGGGGGATAAAATTGCTGTTTTAGGGAGCAACTCCTTGGTTACTTCGGCATTTTATGATATTATTTCCGGCCGTGATACAGATTATACAGGTGACATCAAATGGGGTGTTACAATCACTCCTGCAGATATGCCGATGGACAACTCTTCCTATTTCGATGGCGTATCAGACAATCTTGTAGATTGGTTAAGAGGGTACACCTCCAATCCAGATGCAGATGAGCAGTTTATTCGTGGCTTCTTAGGAAAGATGTTATTTTCCGGAGAAGAAGTCATGAAGAAGGTTTCTGTATTATCCGGAGGCGAAAAAATGCGTTGCATGTTTTCCAAAATGATGTTACAAGGAGCTAACTTCTTGATCTTTGACGAACCGACAAACCACTTGGATCTAGAGTCTATCACCGCATTGAATAACGGGATGAAAGACTTCAAAGGCTCAATGTTATTTACCTCTCGAGATCACGAATTAACGGAAACAGTAGCCAACCGTATCATCGAGTTGACTCCAAACGGAATTATCGATAAGCTAATGACCTACGACGAATACATCAATTCAGAAATTGTACAAGCCCAACGAGAAGAAATGTATAAAGTTAAATAAAAAAGAGCGCTATGCGCTCTTTTTTATTTACTCTAAATCACCAAATTTTCCCGTATTAAAGTCTTCAAATGCTTGTTTGATTTCCTCTGTGGTATTCATTACAAATGGCCCATAAGATGCGATAGGTTCTTCGATAGGCTCTCCACTCATAACTAACACAATTGCGTCATCATCCGCCTCTACCGTAAATTTATCTCCATCGTTATAAAACAACACCATTCTGTCTGTCGCTGCTTTAAAAGTATCATTGACAGTTACATTCCCGGCGATAATTAACAATGCTGTATTATAATGTGCAGGGAAATCAAATGTTACAACTGCCCCCTTATTAAGCTTAGCATTCATCAAATGTAGTGGAGTAAAGGTTGATGCACCACCTTTTACACCATTATACTCGCCTGAGATTACTTCAATAATACCGCCACTATTTTCCAATTCAACTTTTGGAATATCTGCATGCACCAAAGCTTGGTATTTCGGAGCGCTCATCTTATCCTTAGCGGGTAGATTTACCCACAGCTGTACCATCTGAAAATCGCCCCCCGTCTTACTCCATTCCGTCTCATGAAATTCCTTATGCAATACCCCCGATGCCGCTGTCATCCATTGTACATCTCCCTCTCCTATTATTCCTCCACCACCAGAACTATCTCCGTGCTCGACCCGTCCTTTATAAGCAATAGTCACCGTTTCGAATCCCCGGTGCGGGTGTACGCCTACCCCTTTAGGAATAGCACTAGGCGGAAAGTTATACGTAGAATTATAGTCCAACATAATAAAAGGACTCATTCGTGTCATAGGTGCATAGCTTGGTATAAAATTATGCACTCTAAATCCATCTCCCACGAAATGTGCTGGTTTAGGATTAAAAATATTCTCAACTGTTTTCATCTTTATGACCTCCTTAAATTTATACTACAAAGATACTTTAGCCGATGCCTTAAAAACTTATATAGGTTAAGAAAAGCCTAGATACAGAAAACAAAAAAAGCATCCATTTCTGAATGCTTTCCTAATTATTTCTAAGATAACCTTACAATTGTTTATCTAATTTTTCGACCAAAACAGATTTAGGCACTGCACCCACTTGTTTGTCTACTACTTCGCCATTTTTAAAGTATAACAATGCAGGAATATTTCTAATACCAAAACGCACTGATATCTCTGGATTATTGTCTACGTTAACTTTTCCAACAACAGCTTTACCGTCATATTCTGTAGCAATTTCATCTACAACTGGACCTACCATACGGCAAGGACCACACCATTCTGCCCAAAAATCAATTAGTACAGGTTTATCTGCTTTCAAAACTAACTCTTCAAAGTTGCTATCTGTAATTTCTAATGCCATAATAATATCCTCTTTTTATAATTTAATACAAATATAATCAATTGCCCACAATTGTACTCTAATCGTATTGTAATAAATATCTATACCTTATCAATTTAATTGATATCGAATCCCTTTATTCTCCAACTCGTCAATCAACTCATTAGTGACTTTAATCTTTAAGGTTTTGGCGGGCATCTCGACAGAGATATTTTCCTGAACATCCACTACTTTAAATTTTAAGCTACAGCTTGCAACCTCTCCCTCTTCCACAGATGAATTAACTAGGTCATCAATAAGTTTTACGACCTGCTCGTTAAGCTGTTGTAAAGCAATCTGTATCGTAAAACTCTTCGCTAGCTTCTCTCTCAAATCTGACAACAATTGAATGTTCTTGATTTCAAATCCCCAGTTACCAACCTGTTTGAACCGTTCCTGTACTAATCCCCGGATCTGTACAAAATAGCCATCCTGAAGGTACCCTTTAAACTTCACATAATCCTCTCCAAAAACAGCAATTTCATACGAGTCAGAATAATCCTCAATTACAAACGCTCCAAAAGGCTTTCCATTTTTAGACACCCGATGTACCGCATTAGCGATAATACCGCCTACAACTGCCTCCTTGTTCTTGATACGGTTAAATTCTAAAAGCACCTCTTCTTCTACTTCAGAAGCTTTCACTTTATTAATCAATTGCAGATCCCGTACTGTATTAGCACAAAAGTGCTTTATTTCAAACTTATAATTATCTAACGGGTGGCTCGTTAAATAAATACCGATTACATCCTTCTCATATTTTAACTTTTCAATCAACCCCCATGGTGGACAGGGAGCAAGTACAGGTTCAGGCAACTCTGCGGCCGCTCCTCCACCGAACAGACTTGCTTGAGCCGATTGTTCATTTTCTTTAAACCGTTGAGCAAACTTAATCGCCTTTTCGATTCCAGTCGTATTATCTCCATCCTTATAAAAATACTGTGCCCGGTGTGTATCCGTAAAACTATCAAAGCCGCCCGCATGCACAAGGCTTTCAAAAGCCTTTTTATTGGCAGACCGTAGGTCTATTCGTTTAGCAAAATCAAATATTGACTTATACAATCCATCATTACGGGTTTGCACTATTGTATCTACAGCTCCAGCTCCGACCCCTTTTACCGCTCCGATACCAAATCGAATACCCCCCTGCTCGTTCACTGTAAATTTATAATGGGATTCATTTACGTCCGGTCCTAATACCTCGAGTCCCATCCGTTTACACTCTTCCATAAAGAAAGTAACCTGCTTAATGTCATTCATATTGTTTGACAGTACAGCAGCCATATATTCTGCAGGGTAATGTGCTTTCAGATAAGCTGTTTGATAAGCCACCCAAGCATAACAGGTAGAGTGAGATTTGTTAAAAGCGTAACTTGCAAATGCTTCCCAGTCAGTCCATATTTTCTCGAGTACCTTCGCTTTATGTCCTCTTTCAACGGCTTGTTCAACAAATTTAGGCTTCATTTTATCCAGTACAGCCTTTTGCTTCTTACCCATTGCCTTACGCAAAACGTCGGCATCCCCCTTCGAGAATCCTGCAAGCTTTTGGGACAAAAGCATTACCTGCTCCTGATAGACTGTAATACCATAGGTCTCTTGTAGATACTCTTCACAGGCATCCAAATCATACACAATAGGTTCTATACCATGTTTACGCTTAATAAACGAAGGTATATACTCCATCGGACCAGGTCTATAGAGCGCATTCATTGCAATTAAATCCGCGAAAACCGTCGGCTTTAATTCCTTCATGTACTTTTGCATCCCAGGAGATTCATACTGGAAAACACCAATTGTCTCTCCACGTTGGAACAACTCATAGGTAATTTCATCGTCAATTGGAAACTCATCAGGATCGAGCTCTATACCATGCCTTAATCGTACATTGACAACTGTATCCTTTATTAGCGTAAGCGTCTTAAGCCCCAAAAAGTCCATTTTGAGCAAACCAGCACTCTCTACGACCGAGTTGTCAAATTGGGTCACATACAAGTCTGAATCCTTAGCTAAGGACACCGGAACGAAATTCGTAATATCATCTGGTGTGATAATAACACCACAGGCATGAATCCCTGTATTCCTCATGGAACCTTCCAATACACGGGCTTGTTTAATTGTCTCTGCCTCCAGTCCTGCTCCATCTGCTAACGACTTTAATCGATTGACAGCTTCCAATTCCTCTGTACGCAACACCTCTTTCAGTGCCTTCTCCTCCAAATTAAAAATCTTACTGAGTTTTAAGTTCGGAATTAATTTGGCAATTTCGTTGGCATCGGACAAGGGCAAATCCAAAACACGTGCCGTGTCCTTAATAGAAGACTTCGCAGCCATCGTACCATAAGTGATAATTTGAGCTACCTGTGATGCTCCATACTTATCAATTACATACTGCATGACTCTTCCTCGGCCCTCATCGTCAAAATCGATATCAATATCGGGCATCGATACACGGTCAGGATTTAAAAATCGTTCGAAAAGCAAATCATACTGAATAGGATCTAGATTCGTAATACCCAAACAATAGGCCACCGCAGATCCTGCTGCAGACCCCCGTCCCGGGCCAACCGATACGCCCATTCGACGTGCCTCGGCTATAAAATCCTGTACAATCAGAAAATAGCCAGGATAACCAGTACGCTCGATCGTAGCCAGTTCAAAATCCAGTCGTTCCGTTACTTCCTCTGTTATTTCTTTATATCTCTTTTTAGCTCCA
>JBEBQJ010000111.1:0-16094 GCA_040395455.1 Sphingobacterium yanglingense
TAGCACCTTGTCAAGGGACAGGTTGCTAAGGCTTCATCGGGTCTAGTCCCTCTGCCTTTCTCTATAAGCGACGCTAAGGTATGGATAAGAATTGAAATCGCAAAGAAAAATATTAAAGGGTAAGGAAAAGAATAGATTGGGGTCGTCTTTTCCTTACTTCTTTTAGTCTGTTTATCAGCTTACTAGTAGTTTGTATCCTTTGCCGTGTACATTTACTATTTCTACATTTGGATCTTCTTTGAGGTACTTGCGGAGCTTGCTCAGGAAAACATCCATACTACGTCCGGTAAAGTAATTGTCATCATGCCAAATCTTAATGAGTGCCTCTTCTCGGGTCAATACATCGTTTTTCTTTAAGCAAAGAAGACGTAGTAGTTCTGCCTCTTTGGTGGATAGTTTTTGTTGTTGCCCTTTGTAAGATATAATCTGGCTGGTATAGTCAAAAAAGTATCCGCCAATTTCAAACTTATCGGCCAGTTCTTCTTCTTTATCTTTGGAAACACGCTTGAGGAGTGCATTAATACGTAAAAGTAGTTCTTCGACACGGAAGGGTTTGGTGATATAATCGTCTCCACCCAACTCAAAGGCTTGGGTTTTGTCTTCCATCATTCCTTTGGCTGTTGCAAAAATAATGGGGATGGTCTGATTGATTTTTCTGATTTCTTTTCCCAATGTAAAGCCATCTTTTCTCGGCATCATCACGTCGAAAATACAAAGATCAAAGTCACTTTTTCTAAATTGGTCTAAGGCTTGCTCTCCATCTTGGCAAAGGACTACTTCATATTTTCCTTTTAGTTCTAGGTAATCTTTTAAGAGTTCCCCTAGGTTAGGATCGTCTTCTGCTAATAATATTTTTTGCATAGTAGTTTGTTGTCTTTGTTTATGAATTATTGGACTTCTTCGATTTAAGTGGTAATGTTATCTCAAAGGTCGTGCCTTTGTCTTTTTCACTTTTCACCTGAATCTTTCCATCTAATCGTTTAATAATATCATGGACGTAACTCAATCCAAGGCCAAATCCTTTTACATTATGTAAATTGCCCGTAGGAATACGATAGAATTGGTCAAATATTTTTTCTTGTTGTTCTTTTGTCATCCCCATCCCTTTGTCCGAAATAGATATTATGATGTTCTCTTTCGAATTATGACTTCTCACGAGTATCTCCGGAGCATTAGGGCTGTATTTTATTGCGTTATCAACTAAGTTAAAGAATACATTAGAAAGATGCAATTCGTCTCCAATTACCAAATCTTTGGTTGCAGAGAGGTCGGCATGGATTGTTCCGCTTGCCTTGTGCAATTGTAGCTGCATACTGTCTAATACTCCTTCTAGCAGTGGATTGACATGTACATCGGTGCGTTCGATCCGTAGATTCTCTTTTTCAAGTTTGGCGATGTTGAGAACTCGTTCAATATGACTGCCTAACCTGACGTTTTCGTCATATATAATGTTGGCAAGTTTATTTACCCGCTGTTCATTGGATGCAATTTCGGGATCGCGCAGAGACTCGCTGGCAATCATGATTGTGGCAACAGGTGTTTTAAACTCGTGGGTCATATTGTTGATAAAGTCAGTCTTCATTTCGGAAATTTTCTTTTGTTTGAAGATGATAGACAGGGTGTATGCGAAACACCCAATAAGGACAGCAAATAATGCCAGAGTCGGTAATATGAGGTAGCTCATATTGTCTGCAATGACTCGTTTTTTGTTGGGAAAGTAGATGCTCAATCTTCCGGTGGGTTCGCCAAAGTCCCCTTTGAATAAAGCTGTTGTGTAGCGTGGTGATTTGTCAGATGCGGCAAGCGTTTCTGCATCAGGACTGTGGTAGATTATTCTGGAGCGATCACGGATCTCAATATTAAATGGGGAATAGATTCCTCTGGAGACTAATTCTTCCTGTAGTAGTTTTTGGACTTGGTTTTGATTTACACGTTGCTCAAGGGGTCTATTTGAAAGGAGGATACTCAATGCGATATCCTCTACAACGCCAACTTTTTTACCTCCTAGAATAGCTAAGGTATCGAATGCGTTTTCGGCTCCCGCCAATGCATTTCTCTTATCTGCTAAGAATTCTTTGTTGAGTAATTCTAACTGTGATCTCAATTCCATAAGTTCAAATGCTACTTTGGCATCTGCTTTGGGAGGTAGGGTCGCTATCCTGTAATCCCTGACAATACCTGAAACGTCTATAGTGGATACCACATAACGTACTGAATCATCTTTGGCACTGACACGAGGCAATTCATGAGTGGCGGATACAACGACAAAATTTTGCGCAAGAGAGGTGCCAGGTATCCGTTCCTCAACAAGACTTATATCAATATACCGCTGGTTTTGACGTTTGCGGAAATAAGTTTCGTAAAACCAATTTTCAATATAGGTGATATTTGGAAATATAGCTTTGAGTTTTTCGTCTTCTTCTCTGAAAACGCTCTCTACATCAAGTTGTTGAAGCCGTAGCTTTTCGATCTGACGCTGAATGCGTAATTGCTCTGCGAGCATTCGCTGTTTTTTTTGTTCAGCTTCGTACTTGGCTTGATTTGCGCGGGTGATGATCTGAGAGTTATTGATGAGTTCACTTTTCTCGATTTCTGCTGCTACTTTCGCTAAAGATGTATTTATTGCTTCATCAAAAAGAATGGATTTCTGTTTGTAGGTCTCGCGAATGAAATAGTACTGCATAGCAACTACGCCCAGTAATGCAACGGACATTAAGCCTATAATCAGTGAGATGCTCTTTTTCTTCATTTGTTACAAAAATAGTAATGTATTATACCTTGAAGTCCTCTTTAACACTATTTAACAGCAGTTTACGTAATATCTTAGACTCGTGTTCCCGGAAATATTTGTATCTTGATTTGCAATAGGGATGTACGTTTGGTTCATACATTTTCTTTTTTCGTGAATTATTATGATGAATATAAGTTCTAATATAGTGAAAAGAATAGGTTTTAGTTTTGCTTTTTTGACGCTGATATCTGTCGCAGTGTCGGCTCAAGATTATAAAATTGAAAAAAAAGACGGGAAGGGATATAAGTGGTCTAAGCCACTGGTTGAGCTGAAGGTTCCGATGTCGGATACCTTAGAAAGGGATTCGCTTCCTTTGTCGAAATATTATGGGGTACGGCCGATTGAAATTCCTAATGTCTACTCAGGGAAAGCAGGTGTCGGGACTGGGGCTAGAACGCCTGTTCTTCGTCTTTCCGGCAAGAATTGCGCGCCAATGCCGGGGACAGAAAAGTTAGATGAAGTGGAGAGGTATCAAAACCCGGAATCCAGTATGAAAACAATACCTCTGTTGATTATAAAGTGATAATTTGATGTCTTATAGTTTATAAATAAAGGGCAGGTAATGCGATTACCTGCCCTTTGTCTTTTTATGATAAGAGGTAAATTAATTTACTTCTGAAACTCTAATTGTGTTTGTTTTACCTTTTTCATGTAAAGGTGTAGACGCTGTATTGATTACGATTTGTCCTGCTTCTACAAGCTGGTGAGATTTTAGAAGCTCGTTTACATCTTGGATGGTGCCATCAGTACTTTCATATCTTTCGTACATAAATGTTCGAACTCCCCATAATAGGCTGAGTTGTCTTAGCAGATTTTTATTTCCTGTAAAAACGTAGATATTCGCATTAGGACGGTAACTTGAAATCTCAAAAGCGGTATAGCCTGAGGCTGTCATTACAGCAATTGCAGATGCTTTTGTTTTTTCAGCTAAGAATATTGACGAACCACAGATTGCATCTGGAATTTTGTTTACTTCTATAAATGCATCAATTTTTTCGCTATAGTACGGGTAGGAGGTCGACTCGACATGTGTTATGACTTTGGCCATTGTCTCGATAACAATCTCAGGGAACTCACCCACAGATGTCTCACCACTCAGCATTACGGCGTCTGCTCCATCCAATACGGAGTTGGCAACGTCATTGACCTCAGCGCGGGTAGGGCGAGGTGTGGTAATCATGCTTTCTAGCATTTGTGTAGCAATAATTACTGGTTTTGAGAGGTTACGACATTTCTGTACAATTATCTTTTGTAGACCAGGGACTTCTTCCATTGGCATCTCTACCCCTAAATCTCCACGTGCTACCATTACAGCATCTGTCGCGTTGATAATAGCATCAATGTTTTCAATAGCCTCAGGTTTTTCAATTTTTGCAATGATTTTTGCGTGACTTCCTTTAGCAGCTATAATCTCTTTACACTGCTCGATGTCTTCTGCTGAACGTACAAATGACATGGCAATCCAATCGGCGCCGTGGTCTAACGCAAAGTTCAAATTGTCCAAATCTTCTTCTGTTAATGAAGGGATAGATACTTTTGTGTTCGGTAAGTTTACACCCTTGCGAGAAGTTAAAATACCACCATGTACGACCTCGCAAACAACGGTGTCTTTGTGGTTTGTAGATAGAACACGTAACTGTAATTTACCATCATCAAGCAATATGATTTCATTTTCCTTAACATCGTTGGGGAAGTTTTCATAGGTAATGTAGATTTGCTTTTCGTCGCCAATTAATTCCTTGGTTGTCATTTCGACAGTCGAACCATTGGTTAGAATAGCTCCCCCTTCCTTCATTTTTCCGATACGGATTTTGGGACCTTGAAGGTCAGCCAAAATACTAACGTTGAAAGAGTGTTTTGTATTTATCTCGTTGATGGTGTTAATTACCTGAAGGTGGTCTTCTTGGCTGCCGTGGGAAAAATTCAATCTACATACATCAACCCCTTTAGCAATCATGCTAGTCAATACATCAATATTGGATGATGCAGGACCTAATGTCGCTACTATTTTAGTTCTCTTTTGAAGCTTTTTCATATCGTTGTTGTTCTGTTTTTTTTATCTGTTTACGCTGACCTAATCCCAACGTAGACGGTTGATTATGGCTAATCTATATTTTAATCATCAAAGGTGTAAAAATTACACTCTCTAAAGAATCCGCTAAAATATCAGATTTTCTTTAGATTTCAATATTGTTGGATCAATTTCTTTCACCAACATGATTTCATTAATTGATTTTAAATTATCAATCAACGTGTCAAGGTCCTCTTCGTCGATATAATGTTTTATAATTATAAAGTAGTCAAAATTAGGAGCCTCTGGTACCAATAGGCCGTTTTCTAAGCTTCTGTTGTTGAGTAGGTAATACTCGAAATCAAAGGAATCGCAGCAATATCTATACATCTGATAATGGTGTTTTGCCTCTTTTTTTCCTTTGGATTTTTCTTGTATAATATGAAAGTCTAGTTCTTCTTGAGGTTTAGTTTTCAAGTTACCGTTGTGATCTATCGGGGATTCTTTTCCGTAGATAAAATTCAGCCCTGTATGCTTATTTATGAAATGGCAAAGCCTGTAGTCTCTCAAAGACGAGCTGATACCGACCAAAATGAAATCTAGTTCGAGGTCAAAGTCAATGTCTAATTTGAAGGTGATTTTATTCAACTTTACAGGGGCTTGATATATTTACGAAAGTACAACTTATGCTTGTGTTTTTAAGGGGGGTAATGTAAAATTTGTATTAAATGAAAGTTTTTTTGTGATTGAATATTACTTTTAGTATTATTGGGTTGTGTTTCTTTATAGCGCTATAATGCACTAAATGAGCTTGGTTGCTCTTTATTTGTCACCTAAAAATTAAAAAGGTTTGATTTTTGGTGAAATTTATTTTTCTTTGCACAGATTTATTAAACAATTAAACTATAAAATCATGTCAGATATCGCATCAAGAGTAAAAGCAATTATCGTTGAAAAGTTAGGTGTAGATGAAAATGAAGTAACACCAGAGGCTTCTTTCACGAATGATTTAGGTGCAGACTCACTTGATACAGTGGAGTTGATCATGGAATTCGAAAAAGAATTTAACGTTGCAATTCCTGATGACCAAGCTGAAAACATCAGTACTGTAGGTCAAGCAATCGCTTATTTAGAAAAAAACGTTAACTAACTAATTGTATTAGGCTAAAGATATAAATGGAGCTTAAGAGAGTAGTTGTAACAGGATTAGGCGCACTTACACCTCTAGGTAATACCGTCCAAGCTTATTGGGAGGGATTAATTAACGGTGTAAGTGGTGCTGCTCCTATTACGCATTTTGATGCGTCAAAATTTAAAACCCAATTTGCCTGCGAGGTGAAGGGCTTTGATCCACATGATTTTATGGATCGCAAGGAAGCTCGTAAGGTGGATCCTTTCGTTCAGTATGCCGTTGCTTCTACAGACGAAGCAGTTAAGGATGCTGGATTGGAGTTTGATAAATTAGACAGAAACCGTATTGGTGTGATTTGGGGATCAGGAATTGGAGGATTGACTACCTTTACGGAGGAAGTTGCTAACTTTTCAAAAGGAGATGGAACACCTCGTTTCAATCCTTTCTTTATTCCCAAAATGTTGGTGGACATTGCTCCAGGACATATTTCTATGCGTCACGGTTTGCGTGGTCCTAATTTCTCGGCTGTTTCTGCGTGTGCCTCTGCAACTAATGCAATGATTGATGCTTTTACCTATATCCGTATGGGAAGGGCAGATATAATTATTACAGGTGGTTCGGAAGCTACTATTAATGAAGCTGGGATAGGAGGCTTTAATGCTATGCATGCCCTGTCAACCCGTAATGATGATCCAAAGACTGCATCTAGACCTTTTGATAAGGATAGGGACGGATTTGTTTCTGGCGAAGGGTCTGGCGCGATAATTTTAGAAAGCTTAGAACATGCCTTAGCACGTGGAGCTAAGATTTATGCAGAGATTGTTGGGGGAGGTATGAGTGCTGATGCACATCATATTACTGCTTCGCATCCTGAAGGTCTTGGAGCCAAGCTTGCTATGACTATGGCGATAAATGATGCTGAAATGCAGTTTTCAGATATCGACTATATCAATGTGCATGGTACATCGACTCCAGTAGGTGATATTAGCGAGACAAAAGCTATTGTCGATCTATTTGGAGAGAGTGCTTACAGATTGAATATAAGTTCTACAAAATCTATGACAGGTCACCTGTTGGGAGCTGCTGGAGCGGTAGAGGGAATTGCCTCTATTCTGGCCGTTAAAAATGATTTGGTACCACCTACCATTAATCATTTTACAGACGACCCACAAATAGATAATCGATTGAATTTTACGTTTAATACGGCTCAGAAGCGTGTAGTTAATGCGGCTTTGAGTAATACATTTGGTTTCGGTGGACACAATGCTTCGGTTATTTTCAAAAAATACCAAGCATAATGATTGCATGCTGAATTAAGATATGAATAGGTAGTTTGGAAAAACTACCTATTTTTCTATACATGTAGATTGGTTTTTATAAAATAACATTCAAAGAATCTTGCTATTTTTGATTGTACTAAGCGTTAACCTTATAGGTGTTTATTTGTGAGTGTTTCGCTTTTCGTAGATACATATGTCGCTAAGAATTTATAAACTATATTTTTCTCCAAACCGAGCTTACTTTAAAAAGCTAAAGAATATTCTTGGCTTTGTGCCGGGTAATCTTAAGCTGTATCAAATGGCTTTTAGACATAAGTCTGTCGCCAAACAAATTAAGGAAGGAGTAAAGAATAGTAACGAGCGTATGGAGTTCTTAGGAGATGCAGTCTTGGGGTCGGTAATCGCAGAACTGCTCTTTAAGCTTTATCCTTATAAGGATGAAGGCTTCCTAACGGAAATGAGATCGAAAATAGTATCTAGAGCCAATTTGAATCAACTGTCCAGAAAGTTGGGTTTCGACAAGCTAATTCAGTACGATTCACGTATGATTTCTTATCCGAATAAGCAGGGGTCTTTGCTAGGGGATGCTTTCGAAGCGCTAATAGGAGCTGTCTATCTGGATAAGGGATATCAGTTTACCCGAGAGTTTTTATTGGTTCGTATTATCAAACCCCATGTCGATATTCATACGCTAGAAAACACGGAGACGAATTTTAAGAGTAGACTTATTGAATGGTGCCAGCATGAAGGCAAGGAGGTCGCATTTGTACCTGTTGACAATCCAGAAGGAGAGTCGCCCAAGATGTTCAGCATAGAGGTTCTAGTCAATGGCGAAGTATGTGGTCTAGGACGTGATTTTAATAAGAAAAGTGCCGAAAAGCTTGCTGCCGAGCGAGCTTGTGAATATTTGAAAATTATTGAAATTGCCTAGAAACCGTCGGGCATTCTTTCCTTATTCATTCTGTTGTATTACCTTTGCCTTATGGCAATAGTTAAACCATCTTTAGCAAAAGGTACTAGAGATTTTTCTCCTTCCGAAATGGGAAAGAGAAACTTTATATTTAATACCCTTAAACGCGTTTTTCAAAAATACGGTTATAGTGAGATTCAGACACCCTCGTTTGAAAACCTTTCGACCCTGACCGGAAAATATGGCGATGAGGGTGATAAGCTTATTTTTAAGATTCTTAATTCAGGGGATTATCTTTCTAAAGTTTCTGAGCAGGTGTGGAGCGAGAAGAATTCTGTTAAGTTGATTCCGCAGATTTCTGAAAAGGCACTGCGTTATGATCTGACAGTTCCATTTGCGAGGTATGTGGTGATGCATCAAAATGATCTGGCATTTCCGTTTAAGCGTTTCCAAATACAACCGGTATGGCGTGCTGATAGGCCACAACGTGGGCGCTACAGGGAGTTTTATCAATGTGATGTGGACGTGGTGGGCTCGGAAAGCTTGTTGAACGAAGCGGAATTTGTTCTGATCTATTGGGAAGCGCTGCTCGCACTTGGGCTTAAGGATTTTACGATTAAGATAAATAACCGTAAGATTTTGACGGGGATTGCAGAAATCATAGGTAAGCCGGAGCTTATCGTCGATATGACAGTCGCGATTGATAAGTTGGATAAAATTGGATTAGAAGGGGTCAATAAGGAACTCTTAGAGCGCGGTTTTACAATGGCTGACCTGGAAGTGTTGAGACCTATCATTTTGCTGGAGGGTAGTAATGCCGAGAAACTGGCTAGCCTAAAGAAGGTGTTGGCTTCTTCTGAAAAGGGAATGCAAGGTATCGCTGAAATAGAGGAGGTCTTTAATTATGTCAGTGCGTTTAAAGTTGATGAAAAGGTTTTAGAGAGAATTGTGGAGGTGGATATAACCTTGGCGCGAGGTTTAAATTATTATACAGGTTGTATTTTTGAAGTTAAGACCAACGAGGTGGCTATGGGGAGTATTGGTGGGGGTGGAAGATATGATGACCTTACGGGTATGTTTGGACTTAAAGACCTTAGTGGAGTAGGTGTTTCATTTGGTGCTGATCGTATTTATGATGTTTTGGAAGAACTCGACCTGTTCCCAAAATTAACAGTCACTAGTTCTAAAATTCTTATTGTCAATTTTGATAAGGAGTCCGAAGCGTTTAGTATTCCGTTGTTGTCAGCCTTGCGCAAAGAGGGAATCGCTGTAGAGCTATACCCTACCGCTGCGAAACTTAAGAAGCAGATGAGTTATGCTGATGCAAAGCGTATTCCATTTGTCCTTCTTGTAGGGACGGAAGAGATGGAGTCCGGAGAATTAACACTGAAGAATATGGAGTCTGGAGAACAGATGAAAGTAAAATTGTCAGTACTTATCGAATTGATGAGGGACTGAGAGGCAAAAAATCTACATTTTGTCGATATAAATTATTAGATTTGTAATCGGTTAAGTAAGAAAAAGACTTTATAGAATGAGTTCAACACCTATAACAAAAGAAACATATCTCGAGTGGTACAGATCTATGCTACTCATGCGTAAATTTGAAGAGAAGGCAGGACAATTGTACGGACAGCAAAAAATCCGTGGTTTTTGTCATTTGTATATCGGACAGGAAGCTGTAGTGGCTGGTACAATATCGGCAACTAGACAGGAAGATACTGTTATTACTTCTTATCGTGATCACGCCCATGCTTTGGCAAAGGGAGTTTCTGCAGACGCTTGTATGGCAGAACTATACGGTAAGAGCACAGGTTGTTCTAAAGGAAAAGGAGGCTCTATGCACTTTTTCTCTAAAGAGCATGGTATGATGGGAGGACACGGAATCGTCGGTGGACAAATACCATTGGGTGCTGGATTAGCCTTTGCCGAAAAATATCTTGGTAAAGATAATGTGAATGTTTGTTTCATGGGGGATGGTGCTGTGCGTCAAGGTGCATTGAATGAGACATTCAATATGGCTATGCTTTGGAAATTGCCGGTAATCTTTGTTTGTGAGAACAATGGTTATGCAATGGGGACATCTGTAAAGCGTACAACTAACATGGAGGATATCTATAAAATTGGTTTGGGCTTTGATATGCCTAGTATGCCAGTGGACGGTATGGATCCTGTAGCAGTCCATAATGCAATGGATGAAGCGGTACAACGTGCACGTGCAGGTGAAGGCCCTACATTTTTAGAAATCCGTACTTACCGTTATAAAGGACATTCTATGTCTGATCCTGCGAAATATCGTACGAAAGAAGAGCTTGAAGAATATAAAGGAAAAGATCCGTTATTGACTACTAAACACGCTATCGTAGAAAATGCGTATGCGGATGATGCTTGGTTTGCGCAAGTAGATGCGGAGATCAAGAAGATTGTAGAAGACTCGGTTAAATTTGCGGAAGAATCTCCTTATCCTACAGTAGACGAATTGTACAAAGATATTTACGTACAAGAGGACTATCCATTTGTAATGGACTAGTAGGAAGTTGTTTTGTTTGAATTGTTTAAGATATAATTTACTATAATAGATGGCTGAAGTAGTAAAAATGCCGAAAATGAGCGATACCATGACTGAAGGGGTAATCGCGAAATGGCACAAAAAAGTTGGCGATAAGGTAAATGCTGGAGATCTCGTTGCAGAGATTGAGACGGATAAAGCAACGATGGACTTTGAGTCCTACCAAGAAGGAACATTGCTTTATATCGGACCAAAAGAAGGTGAAGCTGTTGCTGTAGATGCTGTAATTGCGGTGTTGGGTGAAGAAGGTGAAGATTACAAAGCTCTATTAGATGGTGCTGCTTCCGCTCCTGAAACAAAAAAAGAAGAAGAAGCTGTAAAAGAAGTGGCAGAAGCTACTAGCCAAGAGACTTCGACTAGCTCGGTGACTGCCGAAGATTTAGGCTGTACGGTTATCACAATGCCGTTATTGAGTGATACAATGACGGAAGGTGTAATCGCACAATGGAATTTTAAAGTCGGAGATACCATAAAATCAGATGATGCTATTGCAGATGTAGAGACGGATAAAGCGACAATGGAGGTGACTGCTTATGCAGAAGGTACATTGTTGTATGTTGGTTTGGAAGCAGGACAAGCTGCTAAGGTGAATGATATCATAGCGATTGTAGGCCCAGCTGGTACAGATGTGACACCGTTGTTAAATCAAAAAACAACAGCTGCTAAGCCGGAGGCTAAAGCTGAAGTTGCTGTTTCAAATGAGGCTCCTGCTGCTGTTTCAACAGGCGCAGTTGCATCAGCAAATGATGACTCTAGAGTAAAAGCTTCTCCTTTGGCACGTAAGATTGCGAAGGATAAAGGAATTAACCTGAATGACGTTAAAGGGTCGGCAGATGGTGGACGTATCGTGAAGAAAGATGTAGAGAACTTTGTTCCTGCAGCGAAATCTACTGCAGCAGCTGCTGTAGCAGCTCCATCGGAAGCTAAAGCAATTACGTTACCACAGTTTATCGGAGAAGAGAGATATACAGAAGTGAACGTATCACAGATGCGTAAAACTATTGCTCGTCGTTTGTCAGAGTCGTTGTTTACAGCTCCACATTTTTACTTGACTGTAAGTATCGATATGGATAATGCGATGGCTGCTCGTGCACAAATTAATGAAGTTGCTCCAGTTAAGGTTTCTTTTAACGATATGATAATCAAAGCTGCAGCAGCAGCGTTGAAACAACACCCTGCAGTGAATTCTTCGTGGCAAGGGGATAAGGTGAGATTTAATGAGCATACTAATATCGGTGTAGCAATAGCGGTAGAAGATGGTTTATTGGTTCCTGTTGTTCGTTTTGCGGATGGCAAGACATTGTCCCATATCGCTGCTGAAGTGAAGGATTTTGCAGGTAAGGCAAAAGCTAAAAAGCTTCAGCCTTCTGATTGGGAAGGTTCTACTTTCACTGTCTCTAACTTAGGTATGTTTGGTATTGACGAATTTACGTCTATTATCAATTCCCCTGATGGTGCTATCTTGTCGGTAGGTGCTATCCAAGAGATTCCTGTTGTTAAAAATGGAGCTGTTGTCCCTGGAAATGTGATGAAACTAACATTAGGTTGTGATCATCGTGTAGTGGATGGAGCGAGTGGTGCTCAATTCTTACAGACACTAAAAGGATTGCTAGAAGCGCCAATTCGTTTATTGGCGTAGCTAAAAAATATAGACAGGTCATTACGGACTTGGTCGAAGAAGGTATCTTTTTAGATACCTTCTTTTTTTGTGCTTTATTTCGCCTGCTTTTTTCAATCGCTTATTGGGTTTTACTGCTTATTTACCTATATTTAATTTTGTGTTAATTAATGAAATGCCCGTGAGATTTTTTCTATCTAAGCTACTAAACTTTTTATTCTTAATAGCTCTTTTTTCGTGTTCCAGCGCAGAACAAAAACAACAAGAGATCCAAAAAAAACAATCAGAACTCGATAGTATCGCCTTGCTTTATGATCCGCATCAGGCCAATCAGGATATAGATGCTTTTATGAAAAAACTTCATAGCGTGTCGGGGTTCAATGGAAATGTTCTGGTAGCAAAGAAGGGGAAGATTTTGTATCAAAATTCATTTGGATGGGCTGATTATTTACATAAGGATAGTTTGAAGATAACGTCCAAGTTTGAACTGGCTTCTGTTTCGAAGCCAATGACAGGACTAGCGGTGTTACAGTTGGTCGAAGCCGGGAAATTGAAATTGGATCAATTGGTCAGTGATTTCTTCCCGGGGTTTCCTTACGAGGGCGTTACTGTCAGGCAATTGTTGACCCATCGCTCGGGATTACCTAATTATGTCTACTTCGTTGATAAAATATGGCCCGATCGGAAGAAAGGAATGTCAAATATGGATGCTATTAATCTGATGATCGAACATAAGCCTGCGCGGTACGGGCAGCCAGATGGTAGATTTCATTACAATAACTCAAATTATATGGTGTTGGGGGCTATTGTTGAAAAAGTCTCTGGACAGGATTTTGCAACGTATATGGATGAGCATGTTTTTAAACCTGCCGGGATGAAAAATACAGCTGCATTATCACGAGTCAAGTATGATAAGATCCCTACTGATGTGATAGGACATGATAAAGTCTGGAGACGGTCTGTTGTGCAGGATTATCTTGATGGTCCTCTAGGGGATAAGGGAATCTATAGTACGGTACAGGATATGTATTTGCTGGATCTAGCCCTTAAGGAAGGAAGGCTGTTGGATACCGCATTACTGGATTCGGCATATGTACCACGTTCTGATGCTAAGAGGGGTGTGTTTAGTTACGGTTACGGCTGGCGTACATTTTCTACAGCTGGGAGCCAAGTTGTTTACCATACGGGCTGGTGGCATGGGTTCAAAAATCTGTATGTGCGCGATTTGACCAATGATGTAACCATTGTGTTGCTGTCCAATATGGTAAATGGAAGTTTAAATAGTCTGGATGAGTTGTATAAGATTTTAGAAATGCCTATTTTGAGGCAGAATGCTTATGATGCAAACGGTGGTTTTGTAGAACACTAAATATATAGACACATATTATGAAAAAAACCTTGATTTTAGGTGCTAGCACTAATTCCGCCAGATATTCTTATCTCGTGGCCAATAAGCTTGTGAGAAAAGGGTACCCAATAGTGAATGTCGGGCGTAAAAATGGAGAGGTCGCAGGAGTAGCGATCGAGCCAGCAGAGGTTATCCATACGGATGTTGACACGATTACAATGTATGTAGGACCAAAAAATCAAGAGCCTTATTATGATTATATCTTGGCAACAAACCCGCATCGCGTGATTTTTAATCCTGGTTCTGAAAATCCAGAATTGGCAGCGAAATTGAATGAACGGGGAATAGAGGTTGTTGAAGCCTGTACGTTGGTAATGCTGAATACTGGACAGTACTAATTGCTTTAGGGAAATAAAGGTATAGGGCATAGTTCAACCAATTGAGCTATGCTTCTTTGTAAAAAGTAAGGCCCAGTTTACACTGGGCCTCTGTGTTTAAAGGGTATTTGTTGTTAAAATTTGTAAGTGACTCCAGCTCCTAGAACCTGTTTTACTTGTAGTCTAGCCCCTGTTCCAGTCTGTACGTTGTTCTCGAAGATTGGAACTTTGGTATTGTCATCATAAATCAATTGTACTCCTGCATTTACATTTACAAACTTATTGACTTTCATGAAAAGATTAGCCGTGTAATCAACATCTACGTTTTGTGGTTTCTCTTTGTAGTTTGAGTATAGTTTTAAGATGTTTTCAAAGGAGATGTTTTCCATAAGATTGATCTTATAGTAAGCGTCTAATGAAGCACCAAATTCGAAACGTGATTTTTTGCCCTCGTCAAGACCGTAGAGTGTCTCGTCTATATCTTTGTTGGTAACGAATACGAAGCGTGCTGCGGCTGGCGAAACGTTTACTCTAAAATTGTCGGACTCCTTAAATGCAATACCTGGACCGAAGGTCAAGTATGCCGGAGCGAAGCCTGCTGATAGTAATTTGTCAGTACCATCGGCATTGTACTTATAGCCCTTGGCAAATTGTGTGTTGAAATTTGTGAAGAAAGTGTATAATAACTTTTCAGTCATTTTGCGTCCCACGAGGGAAGTGTAAACAAAGCGGTCATCATTCTTTCTCCAATCGGTTTCTTTTTGGAAGGTTTGGCCATAAGCAGCTAGTACCTTGTTGTCCCAACTCCAATTGTCTTTTTTGTAGTTGAAATCATAATTGAAAATTAAGTTACCAGCGAAAGAGTTTATTCCCCCCGCTGCCCAATTCGAAAACGTGCTCTGGTTGATTAAAAAGGTGTTTTCTCCTTTGATAGTCCATCTTTTGTCGTTGTCAGTTTGTGCAACAACAGAGCCTAGTCCCAATAGGAATAATGTCGTGGATAGTAAAAATGTTTTTTTCATAAGTTTGACTTTTTAATTAATAACAAATATAGTAGGATTTTAGTGTTATTTTATCATCATTCGATGAATAATTGAAATTTGTCGGTATATTCTTTGATGTTGGAAAAAAAATAATGTATTAACTATTTGATAGTTATAAAAAACTTTTTACCTTTGCAGTCCCTTATTGGGAAAAGTATGTCTTGAGCGAAGCCCTACTGCTTCGATGGACTTTAATTAATTTATATAAAAAAATGTCAGGAATTATTGGTAAAAAAGTAGGAATGACCAGCCTGTTCAACGCTGATGGGAAGAATATCCCATGTACAGTAATCGAGGCTGGGCCGTGCGTGGTAACGCATATACGTACGGTAGAGAAGGACGGTTATTCGGCAGTTCAGCTTGGCTATGATGATGCTAAGGAAAAGAACACGACCGCTCCTTTAAAAGGACACTTTGCAAAAGCAGGGGTGACTCCTAAGCGTAAACTAGTTGAATTCAAAACTTTCGAGGATGAGAAAGGACTAGGAGACATCGTTGATGTAACTTTATTTGAAGAAGGAGAGTACGTAGATGTAGTCGGAACTTCTAAAGGTAAAGGTTTTCAAGGTGTAATGAAGCGTCATGGCTTTGGTGGTGTAGGTGGTGCGACTCACGGTCAGCACAACAGACTACGCGCGCCGGGTTCAATTGGTGCCGCTTCTTGGCCTTCACGTGTATTCAAAGGAATGCGCATGGCAGGTCGTACAGGTGGAGACAGAGTGAAAGTTCAGAACTTACAAGTTTTGAAAGTTTATGCTGAGCAAAACCTAATCGTTGTTAGTGGTTCCATCCCTGGAGCTAAAGGTTCTTATGTAATCGTAGACAAATAGTAGAGATGGAAGTTAACGTATTAAATTTATCAGGTAAAGAAACAGGTGCCAAGGTGCAGCTTCCTGAGTCAGTATTCGGCGTAGAGCCAAACGACCATGCGATCTATTTGGATGTGAAACAATACCTAGCAAACCAACGCCAAGGAACTCACAAATCTAAACAACGTAACGAAATCGCGGGTTCT
>JBEBQJ010000112.1:0-15720 GCA_040395455.1 Sphingobacterium yanglingense
CTAATAAAATCCTCAAGAAGGTCGGTCTGGTTCGTGTCGAGACTTTTGACCTTGACGGTGTACCGCATCATTGGTATGCTATAGACCGATCTACCTATAACACAAAAAAACTAAGCCACTAAAGGATGATTTAGTGGCTTAGTTGAATCTGGATTAGGACGCTTTATTTTAGTACCCCCATTTGACATTTAGATTGTGTTTTTCGGCGAATTGTTTCCCTAGGGTATATACACCTTCAAATAACTGATCTACATTGGGTGCATAATCTTTCTCAATTTTCTGAAGTACGACTTGCTTCTCTTCGTCGGGAGCTTTTGTGTCGCAAAGCTTAGCATATGCTGTATACTCATTTTTGTATACCGGTAATACTGCTTCAAACAACTTGACAGATTGCTCTCTTAACACTTTAGCATCTTCGTCTGATACGTTTAGCGCTTGAATGTCCTTGATCGCTTTTTCAACAGATAGAATCTTCATCGCCACAATTTTTTGGGCTTCATCGCCATTCTTTTTACTAGCAGGCACATCTGGAAATTCGACGGTCTCTTGTTCCAGACGTTTTCCAAATGTAGCGGGATCAAAATCAGCAATAAGATTAGTGTTCAGTACAACCAGTCCAAAAAACTTATCAGGGCTTGCTGACTGGCAGGCTACAAAAAACAAAGTGGTTAATGCGAAAATAAAAAAACGGAATTGCTTCATATATGTGATTATTTAGAGCTACAAAACTAAACAATTCTATCTTGGGGATATCAACAAATGGGAAATATTTTCCCCATACCCGATTATAATATCAGCGTGTACATCAACTCCTCATCCTGCACGCCATCTGGCCAAAGTACCTGTTCGGAATGTGTATATTGAAATCCGAAACGTTGATTTGCAGCTTTCGAAACTTCGTTTCCTGCACGATGCGACACAAGAATAGCAACACACCCTTTTCCCCTAGCCCAGGCAATTCGCTCTGCATAAAACAACTTAGACAGACCTTTTCCGCGATGCTCTTCCTTCACAAAAGAGGAAAACAAAATAGCCTTAGAATGATCTCCATTGTAGAGTGCCACCCCGGTCAAGCCCACCAAAACACCCTGGTAATATAGTCCAAAAATTGCGCTACTTTCATTTTCCAACAACGTGCGCCAAGTCTCATCACTATAAGCCACCTCTTTCTGATAACTACTTCCAAACTTATCTGGATTGGTATGAAGCGCTTCCAACCTAATTGTTTTATAATCTTCCCAATCGGACGGTAATATACGTTTTAGCAAATATGGTGTATCTATACTCTTCATTTTTGGCGACATTATATCGGGAATACTAATCCCCTATAGCTTACATAGACAGCAAAAATACATTTTTTGTCTTTTCATTCCGGTATATCATCTCATAAACTTATTAGGGCAGGTTACATATTTGATCTCTAAATTTGTAGTGTGAGATTATTTTACGATTTTTATTTAAGCTTTTTATTGGTTTAATATTTGTGCTATAAACTCAAATTCTGGATATGACGAAATTTTTGGCTCTCCCCTTCTACGTTAAACTAGCCTGTACATTAATCAGCATCATTGCTATCGTATACATCGCACGTGTAGGTCAGGTAATTATTGTTCCTTTTATACTTGGAAGTCTTTTTGCTCTTTTGCTGACTCCGCTAGGGGGTTGGATGGAACGTAAATTAAAAATGCCTAGGATTCTTGCTTCACTTATCTCTTTGCTACTTTTCTTCACGCTACTAATCGGGATTGTCGTTTTATTAGGCTCCCAGTTGACGAATCTAAAAGAGGATTGGCCAGCTTTTGAACGGCAAGTGGTGCAGGGTATGGAGGTATTTCAGGATTGGATATCTCGAAATTTGCATATTAATTACTCCGACCAGATGGAATACCTCTCCGACACCTTGACAAAGTCGGTGAGCCGTGGAACGGCCATATTGGGTGTTGCGCTACTCTCCATGTCATCCACTTTTATCCTACTGGTGTTTACCTTTTTATATACGTTTTTTATTTTGGTGTATCGTCGGCATATCGTCCGTTTTCTTCTCCTTCTCAACAAAGACCAACATCACAATATTGTCCTGGACATCGTATCCCAGGTGCAGTATGTTGTAAAACGTTACCTCATCGGTTTATTTTTGCAAATGATTATCGTAGCGACGATGACCTTCATCGCGCTTACAGCGATTGGCGTAAAATATAGCCTCATGCTTGCCATATTCACCGGTTTCTTTAACGTCCTCCCCTACGTCGGGATCTTCTTATCGATGTTGATTATTGCCTTGATTACCTTTGCAACGTCTTCCTTCATGCATGTTATCTTAGTTTTGATAGCGTTGGTTGTAATCCATTTTATAGATAGCAATTTTGTTGTCCCTAAAATCGTTGGCTCTAAGGTACAGGTAAACTCTATGGTCGCTATGATGGCTATCTTCTTTGGCGAATTACTATGGGGAATCTCCGGTATGTTTTTGGCCATTCCTATCCTTGCCATCTGTAAGATTGTCTTTGACCGTATCTTCGAACTAAAACCTTGGGGCTTTCTCCTAGGCGAAGATGATGATAAGGATAGCTACATGAAGCTTAAAAAGGAAATCTGCGAAAGAAACTCAAGAGTGTAATAGGAAATCAGCATAAAAATCAGGGATTTCGCTTTGGTATATAGCCTGCGCCACCTCGCTGATGGCGTAGTCGACCTTTATTATCTCAGCTTCCACACCCCTTGCCGAAATCGTTAAAATGGTATATGATGCCTTCCTATCGACTTCTTTGCTCCTTCCCACAGAACCGCAATTCACAAAAAGTACATCGGACTCTTTTTGGATATAAGAGTAATGGGTGTGCCCCATGACGATAGTATCAATGCCTCTATTTATTAAATCTGATGCTATAGATTGCTTATTGTCTTTTTCGAAAATATAATGTTCGTTACTGATAGGTGTCGCATGAACAAGTAAAACTCGTTTAAAAACTTCATCTATCCTAAACGTGAGTGTAAGGCTAAAAGGTAGATTACCCAACCACTCTTTGTTATCGGGGTAGATAGTTCGTTTCGAATGGGCGATAGCTTTGTCCCTATTTGCAGTTTCGATTGCATCATGGTGTTCCAACGGAAACACCGCTATATCATAAGCGATGCGCTCATCATGGTTGCCCAATAAGCAGGGGATGCCTCTTTTTTTGACCAGCGAGATCACCTCATTGCCCCATGGAGCAAAGTCAACCAGATCTCCTAGGCAATAAATCTGTTTTGTTCCTTTTTTGTCAATATCTGCTAAAACATGTTCCAATGCAATGAGATTGGCGTGAATATCACTTATAATGGCTACCTGTACTGATTTCATCCGATTTTATTTGTTACGTACAAAGATACCGAATCCTGCTCCCCTATTGAAAGTACTTTTAGACAAATATGTGGTATAATTGAACAGTTCGGGCATAGGACCCGAACTGTATTTTACTCAGGTCCCTTTCTTACCCCAAAAAGGCAAACTTATTTTCGAAAGCCGCACCTATAACGGGAATAGGCTTTTTCTGTTCGTTTACAGCGTTAATTATGCCGAAGACCCAAAGAATAAAAAGGAGGATTCCGACATAATTCAAAAAGGCAAGTGTAGGAATAATAGTCACAATGATTGACAGTACTACATTGACCACCAAAGATAAGATAAAGAAACCTAGTCCTTGCCGAAGATGATAACTGACCAGGTCACTTTTAGGTTGTATATCCTTGCTTTTGACATAGGCGATAATCCAACCGATAATAGTTACATAACTTAAGATAGAAAGCGTTTTGTTGCTCATGATTAAACTAATTTTTAACCAAATCTAAACCATCCCCTTCTTCTTGACAACAGCCGATGTGTATACGGTGGCTTTGGCTTTGCAGTTGCCACTTTCGACTTTGTAGAGACAGGCACAGTCAAAAAATGCTACGATGGTTTCATCTGTTTAAAAAAGGCTTCTTTATTAGCTCGTGATATTGGAATGGAGGCCTTATCCTGCATCTGCACAATTCCTTCTCTGGAATAGCTCAGGACATACTGTAGGTTGATTAAATGTGACTGATGAATACGCATGAAATGAGGTAAAACCAGAATTTCCTCATAGTGTTTCAGGGGTTTGGAAACAATGATCTTCTTTCCATCCACCAACATAAACGTGGTGTAGGAACCCGATGTCTCACATCGTACAATCTGTTCTACCTTGACCACATGCATGGCTTCTTGGGTCGGCAAAATTATTCGATCCGGCATTTTATTATAGTCTACAGCCAGTCCCTGTATCTGTGTCTGTAATGAGGTGGAAGGTTTGGATTCTGGGAGCCGACCAATGGCCTCCTGAAGCTCCTCAGTATCAATAGGCTTTAATAAATAATCTAACGCATTAAACTTAAAAGCCCTTATAGCGTGTTCCTCATAAGCTGTGGTAAAAATCAGTTGAAACTCTTTATAAGAAATCTGCTTGAGCACATCGAAGCCCGTACCACGCTGTAACATAATATCCATAAACACCAAATCAGGTTTGAGTCGGTCTATAATTCTTACCGCATCTTCTGTATTTTCGGCATAACCTATAACCTGAATCTTCTCGGGAGCCACCATTTCCAATAATATAGACAAGGCTTCACGCAAATGGTATTCATCTTCTATGATAATAGTTCTGTACATTATAATTAGATTATAGGAATTGCTAAATACACGACACAACCGAATCCTTCTTCCCGATCACGCACTTCGAGGCGAACGAACGGATTGTTGGGATACATCAAAGCAAGCCGCTCATTTGTTATTCCTGTGGATAGAGAGTTGTGTGATACATTGACCTTATTGCCCTTTGACTCTTCAAGCCCTATACCATTATCGGTAATTGTGCACTCTAAGATATCATGCGCTGTGTCCCGATGGAATTGTATTTCAAATAGTCCCCGGCGTATGTCTGCCAATGGTTTTAAACCATGTTCAATCGCATTTTCGACAAAGGGCTGTAACAACAACGGTGGTATACTGATGTCTGTTGAAATTGTTTCGTCTACATGAATATTATAGTCAAAACTAGCATTAAGACGTAGTTGTTGCAGGTCTATATAGTTTTTTAAGGTCCGTATCTCTTCCTCGAGCAAGATATGTTCCATACGCGACTGCTCCAGCACCTGCCTGGTCAACTTTGCGAATTTGCCTAGATAAGACACTGCGGTAACACGGTCATTTTGGAGAATCATACTTTGGATATTGCCTAATAGGTTAAAGATAAAATGAGGGTCCATCTGTGACTGAAGCAACCTCCGTTCGAGAGACAGCTTTTCCGCCAATGCTTCCAATGATTCCTTTTCCATCAATTGAACTTTCAATTCACTATTGGTCTGTTGCTGTTGCAATATATCTTCCCGGTTCTGATAATACCGCTGTTTATAATAATAAGAGCGATACATAAATACTAAGCCGATCAACAAGACAGATGAGATACCATAGCCTAGAAATTTATTTTTTTTTTCTAAGCTGTTTTCTTTTTCTAACTGCTCGATCAGCGCTTGCTTTTTTTCGGACTCGAATCTCGCATCGGCATGCTGCATTATCTTTTGCGTCGCTTCGTCATATTTTAGCTTATTATACTTATTGAAATAGGTATCATACTCGTGATAGGAAACATAGTCTTTTTCAGCTGCGGCGAGTTCCTTTAGACAGCCGAAGAATGTTGCCAATAAATCATTATCCTTATAAGGCATCGTCTGTTGATATGCAATCCCTTCTTTAAAGAGACTTTCGGCAGTCCTATAATCCCCTTTTTGAAAAAAGAATTGACCCCTCAGTCCCAAGGAACTGCGATAGATATTGCGTAAATTATAGTGCATCCCTATTTGCGTGGCTTTTTCAAGGTTGGCGAGGAACGCAGATTCATCTATAGGTTTAGGACCATTCATATAAAGTACGGCAAGATTGATATGAGCGATTCCGATATTACTCTTGCTGACTATGGCGCTTTCTACCTGTTCGGCCTGCCGGATTGTTTCTTTAAAAAAGGAAACTGCTTTCTGCCATTGTGCCGGATCGCCCGTAGCTGCACTGTCCAGCAGGTAACTCCCCACCGCCAGCCGGGCATGTAGGATGCTCTCTGAATCTGCAGATTTTTCCGCAAAGCGAAGTGCTTCATCCGCATATTTATGAACATTAGCATTAGAACTGGGGCTAAATAGATACGATACATCTGCCCCTATTTTGGCACAGTAGGCATATTCATCCAACGTTGTAAATAAGTTATACGCCTTCAACATATAATCTATAGCTCCCGCCTTGTCATCGATGTAAGAACGCTGCAAGCCCATCGCCCAATTGGCGTATGCGGTAGCCCGGCGGTTATTGATTCTACCCGCTATTTCAAAAGACCTCTCGGCATAATCTGTAAACTCCTTTAGATGAAGTAATCGCCTATTCGTCATAGCTAAATAGGCATAACATATAGCTTCATCTGCGGGGCTGTTTTTCTGTTGTGCCAACAAAAGTGCCTGATTCTGCGTGCGAACACTTGCAGTGGTATCTGCAAAGCGTAATGCATAACCATCAATAGCCATTTGTTCGATATCGCTCTGCTTTTGCGCTGACGCCCCATTAGCATAAAGTAGGCCGCACAATAGGGAAACAAGGCACCGCATTACCCAGCGTTGGGAGAAATATATTTCAAAAAAACTGAAAATCCCTTTCATAAAGTTTGTTAAAAGCCTGCTAATTTAGTTAATAAACTGATAAATCAGGAGAGGGCACCAATGTGTAACACTTCTTTAGACCGTCTAAATGGCTTTATTGCCTTTTCAAGGCAACAGCATCTTAAACTCACAAAAAGACAATTCGACCGAATACAAAACCAAATAGTCCATTTACAAATTGAAGTAAGACTCTTTCCTATTGAATTTTTATTCTTGTCCTATAAAAACGTCGTAACTATGAAAATATCAACCGTACTCCATGCTTTTCTTTTTATCTCATTGAGCAGTCTATTCGCTATATCAACTTCACATGCCCAACAATGGGATGGAAATAGAATGAAGATAGAACTATCCATCAATAATGGTGTTAACACCACCGTCTCCACCCTCACCTCGCTTTCCATTTCTTACAATAACCCATCCGCTACTACAACTAAAGATTCTGTAGACAACTTGGTCATTGAGGATTATAACCCATGTTATATTGTTATCACTTTTGACCAATTAGACCTTGCGTTGTTGCGCCTCTTCAGGCAAAAAAACACGACGTTAAATGGGCAAATCACGGTAACAGATTCGTATGGTAAGCGGCCTACACGAAAAATCGAGCTCAAGTCTGTGGTGATGGATGGAATGAACGATAATTTTATAAACGACAGTGAAACCTCCTTTATGAATTTGAGCTGCAAAGAATTAATTGTTGACGGTATAATCTTAAAGAATTAATTTCAAGGGATTTTTTAGCATATTTCAACCTATAGCATGAATACCCTAAAACAAAGTGAACTTATCGCCCTTTTGGGACTTCCTAGTACAGCCCCTCAAATGGTTAGCTTCTTTGAGCAATATGATCTGGGGAAACTTCCAAAGACTATTACCCCAAATCAAGGAACTAAAAGTGTCGTATCTAAATCGCTAAACATTTCATTTTGGTTCAAGTACGATATAAAAAACGATAAACACCAACCTCCTGTAAGTCCTAAAAACGACAACTATAAATTTGTTGCCTATTTGTCCAGCATTATGTTTACCCATACGGAGCACTCGGACAAACGTACTGACCCTAAGCCTATCGGCTTTTGGGATGTACTTCTGCCACCTAATGCGCTACAAAACGACGTACAAACACTCATGGGAAATCCTGTAGATAGAACTGCGTTAGAGAGCACCTATGAAATGGCCTTAAATACAGATCAGGTGCTCACCGTAAAGTATAGTGATGGTGGAAAAGGAAAACTACTTTATAGCAGCTGGGTGGCTGTAAAACAACAGTCTGAAATTATTGGACGGAATTTTTTCAATCGTGATCACGATTTTGAAAGCTTTCCCTTTTTACGAAGAGCACATACGGTAATCATCAAATGGTTATTTGACAACAGGCTACTCCATATTGATAAACAGGTCTATGAAATTCCACTCAAACCGGAAGAAGGGGCTATCTTAGATTTTGTGGACACCTATTTAAATAATCATATCTGGAAGAATCAATTGGTGGATGCCCCCCTTCTATCTTCTTTTTTATATACGATTACGACGAATAGACTGCTCACAGCCCCCGATGGGACACCTATCTCCTTCTATATTCGTAGCCTCCTACTGGAGACCTTAGACCAAACTGCTGCTTTTGAACGCCTATACGAAGACCATTTTGACGCTGTTGATCAGTTCTTAAATCATATTATATTTGATGCCCCACTATATCAGGGAGCAGTTTCTTTACTGGACGAAAAGTTTAAATTATTCAAAACCTGGAGATCAACACTATAAATAAGTGTATCATGTCAAATACTATTTTACCCCCAATCACACAGAATGAAATCGACCAAGCAAAAGGAGATACTTGGGACTATTTATTCCTATTTTTAGACAAGTACGATGAGATAATCTCTTCATCTTCAAAAGACGAAGATGAAGTTTTGGACGAATTCACGGACGAACAACATATCCTAATGGAATTTAATGCGCTTTATGGTCAGGTGACGAACGGCGGTTTTATTCAGTTAATCCAAAATGGTTACGGTAGTTATATATTTGACAATCCCTTTGCAGAAGGTATAAAGTCTTGGGGCGCAACTGCAATCGCCGAAATCGTTGACCTTGCGAAGGTAATATATGACCCCCATAGAGACGACCTAGAAAGAGAAAGAACACTTGAGGAGTTTTCTAAAATGTATAAAGCATATCCTGAATTTGCTCCGCTTGAAGATAAATTTTACGAGATAATCGACCAAGAACTGGAAGTAATCAAGGAATTTATCTCCAATAATATACACCTTTTTGCTACCCTATCATGAAACAACATATACAACAACAGGCTGAAAAGGCTCTACTGGATGGCGACTACACTAAGGCAGCTAGAATATGGGTACAGGCAAACGCCTTGCCCCAAAACATCAACGAGCTAAAAAGTATTTTTAAACGAATAAACTCCTTGCTTGAAAAAACGCCACATCCTGACCTATATGCTATATTAGGTATAATCGCTCTAGATTATAACGAAGTCTTCGATGCGAATAGAGAAAGCGCCCTTATCGAGTGTGTACAATGGAGTAAACGGGGCTTAGAAATAGATGCCGATAACTACAATTGTAATAGACACGCTGGGTCTGCTCTATATTGGCTCGGTGATACGAATTCCGCAACCGGATATTATAAAAAAGCAGCGGCGCTATGCCCATCTCCGGTCTTACAAATCCGGTTATTCAACCTTCAAAACCAAGGCAATCCGAATCCAGACTTTGCTACGCTTTCTATTGATACCGAACCCCTAATTGCTATGGAAGCCTACAATGCGGGTGTTGAGATTAACTATTTATTGGAGCAATACTCTAATATACCAACAAGTGAAGTGGAACGATTGACGCTACTCAAGCAGCAATGTTATGGACACGCTCATCGTTTGTATCATGGAGCTGTGGTGCAGAATAATGGTGACTTTGTTAATTATGACCCCCAGACTTTTGCGATGTGCTGTAATAATCTGGCACGGGAACTACGGTTGCACGGGGAACATGAAAAAGCTATCGTCATCTGTACTGACGGGATAGAACAGTACTACTTTATGGTGATATTGCAAAATAGATTTGGCGCTTATATAGATGCTGGTCAGCTAGAAAATGCACTTAATGATGGTAAAAGACTGATTGATGAATTTGGTGATGAAATGGACCTTATTACCTATTTCACTACTATAGATAATATCTGTTCCTGTCAAATGGAACTCAAACTATATGAAGAGGCGCTCCAATGGCTTAACACAGGGCTAGAAACTTACTATGAACTAGACAGTACGGATCCTATAACCCACGACAGTGAGGTGGTACGTTGTTTCACTAATTTTTTCATCCATAAAGCTAATGCGGAAAGCGCTTTGGGGATACAACCCGAAGTAGCCATAGCTTCGGAGGGTACTGATCGATTGCTAGAACAGATGCCAGACAACCCAAGTTTGCTAATAAGCCGTGCCAAGACTTATATCGATGCAGGTGATTTTGCCAAAGCAATGGAATGCTATCAGTATGCATTACATTTTGCTTCAGAAAAGGGTCAGGAAAGGTCTATTCAGGTGGCGCTATATAATATGGGGTACCTCCAGGTAGCACACCTTAATGATAGTGAAGCTGCCTGCGCTAGTTTTGAACAAAGTATAACCTCTGGCAATCCAGATTTTTGGTGCTACTATTGGGCAACACATTGTACCTATCATCTCGCCGAAAACGAAAAGACCTTATATTATGGAGATGGTGCTTTAAAAGCACTTCCGCAACAGGAAAATGTAACGGAAGATATCATTGCAGAGCTATACGAACATATGGGCACTGCTTGTTTAGACTTACAACGTTATGATGATGCTATAACTTATCTTCAGCAATCTTTGGCCTTTCAAGATATGCCGATTACCCGTGCCAACCTAAAAGTTGCTGAAGCTACGAAACAACGTTCAAAAGGATTTTTTTACAAATTATTCAACAAATAAAAAGTCATTCATAACTTTTTGCACTTTGGTATGATTTTAGCGCGAAAGCTGAAACGAAAACTTTGTGTATGGAAATATTATTGATTGTACTTGGCTTTGTAATTATGGTCTATTTATTAAATAGACAGAAAGACGAAATCAAGGGGCTGAGAGAAGGGCTGTCCCATACTTTTGAACAACTGAATACGTTGAGAAGTCTATTGGAGGGAATCAAGAACAATGTTCCTGTTGAGCAACTTCCGGAAAAGGAGGAATCAGCGCCTGAAGAGCTACATCAAGTGCAAGAAGTAATAGCTTCTACCCCTATAGTCGAGCCTGAAGATATCATTCCCATACCACCGCCTATCCCTGATATGCTGAGACAGGAGGTGCTAGAGGAGTCATTACCTGCAATCACTACAACAGAAGAACATGAAAATACTATCCCTGTCCAACCGGTTATGGAAGAGGAACAGTTGTCCTGGTTTGAAAAATTCAAACAGAAGAATCCGGATATCGAGCGCTTTATCGGTGAAAACCTAATTAACAAAATCGGTATTATCATTCTCGTACTGGGTATCAGTTTCTTCGTCAAATATGCAATTGACAAAGAATGGATTAATGAACCGGCTCGTGTTGGTATTGGCATCTTAGCCGGCGGTATACTTTTGGGGGTAGCACATCGATTAAGGGCCAAATTCAAAGCTTTCAGTTCGGTATTGGTCGCTGGTGGTATTGCCGTGTTCTATTTTACGATCGGCATTGCATTTCACGATTATCAGCTATTTAACCAGACTACAGCCTTTGTCATTATGGTGGCAATTACAGCTTTTAGTATTTTTGTATCCCTGGCCTACAACCGGCAAGAGCTTGCCGTCATGTCCGCTATAGGTGGCTTTGCCGTACCGTTTATGGTCAGCACAGGGAATGGCAATTATCATGTATTACTAACCTATATCTCGCTTCTGAACTTAGGTATATTAACTATTTCTTATTTCAAAAGGTGGTTTGTCGTAAACTTTACGGCATTCGTTTTAACTTTCCTTATCGTTGCAGCTTGGTACATTTCCCTAGATTCGCCATCAACACTGGTACTGGTCCACGCACTGCGTTATTGTATCTTGCTCTACGTTATATTTACAGTAGCATTTATTATAAACAATATGCTACATAAGAATAAGTTTGCAAATTATGAAGTCGGAGCCGTAATATCGAATACGTCGGCATTCTATGCGATTGGTTATCATATTATCCAGAGTTATTCTCCCGCCCATGTCGGTCTCTTTACGATATTACTCGCAGCTTTCAATATTCTCTTTGCATACGTGATTTTCAAGAAGTACCGATTTGACAAAACAATTATCTTCGTTCTTATTGGCTTGGCGCTGACACTAGCGACAATCACTATTCCAGTCCAATTTGAGGGCAACTATGTAACTATCTTTTGGGCATGTGAAGCGGTACTTCTCTTATGGCTGACGCACAAATCTCAACTAAAAGGTTTTTTAGTGGGGGGAATTATCGTGCAATGGCTAGCGATACTTAGTCTCTTACAAGACATCGCAGCTTATATTGAAGATGAAGTGTCGTACATGTTTGTATTGAACACCGTATTTATCACAGGAGTCATGGTTATCGGCTCGCTAGTAACCTGTTATAAGCTACTAAAATTATATTCTTACGAGTACGCGCTATATGGCGCCCGTTTCAATCAGATTGCTTATCGTAAATTTATATTTGTACTGGCGTTGGTTTTCGCTTACATTCTTCCGCTTATCGAAATCGGCTATCAAACGGCTCACTATTTTGAAAACTCGGGTACTGTTTACTTCTTCCTTTACCTCTACCATATGGTATTCAGTACGCTCCTCTTATATTTTGGTAAGTGTAGGACAAAACTAATTGAGACATTGTCCGATGTCTTGACTATAATGAATGCTATATTCTATGTCATTGTTGCCTACCGAATTCCAATCATTGAGAAATATACCACATTTATTTATAATGATGGAGGTTTTCCTTTTGCGTTCAACCTACATTACCTTTCGATTGCAGCGTTAATACTACAGGTATTTTGGTATCTGAAACGTAATTTCTTACTACTTCCTGCGACCGGAAAACGGAATGTTTATACGGCTTGGTTGGTTGCCTTTTTTATCGTGTATCTATGTAGCGCAGAAGTCAACATTGCCTTTTTATTTCAAGCGGCAAATTTTGATGACTATTATACTACTCGCGAATTTGTAATGAAAGTTATTTTTCCAATATTATGGGGACTGCTATCTTTTACCTTCTTGATTTATGGAATTAAGAAAAATCTAAAAACAGCTCGCGTCATTGCGCTGAGCCTACTCGGAATTACGATACTTAAACTATTCATCTACGATATACGAGATGTATCGGAAACGGGTAAAATAATTGCTTTTATTCTATTAGGGGCCTTAATTCTCATAATCTCTTTTGTGTATCAAAAAATTAAAAAACTAGTCGTAGATAATGACCATGAACAGGTATAAATTTCTTTTATTCACTTCACTTTTTATGTTTGTTTTTTGCTTGACTACAGCAAAAGCTCAACAAATACAAGCTAAAGTGAGCGCCGTTGAAAATGGTTACAGCAGTATCCTGATACCTCAAGAATTTAGGGCTAGAATAGCTAATAATCTGAGTACGCTACGATTAAAAGATGCTAAAGGCAATGAAGTCCCATTTGTCGTGAAACCACAGGAGGCGGACTTATCTTTTTTTTCGCCAATCCCGTACGAGCATATAAAAAATACAGTTGATAGCACTGAAGTATTTCTTATTGACCAGAAGGACAAGAAAAAAAGCAGTGGCTACATTATACAGGTTGCCAACTCGGATAATAATAAAAAATATCTTATAGAAGGCAGTGATGATATGCAAAACTGGTTTGGTATCGTAAATAATGGGATTCTGACAGGTCTAAAGGACGATACGCAAACCTTTACCAGCAAGTCGATAAATTTCCCTCCGGTGGACTATCGCTATATCCGTATTATGCTTGACAATAAGCGTTCTTCACCAATTAGAGTCCTAAATATTGGCGAAATAAAAAATAGTGGAACCACACTAAAGCTGGAAAAGATAAAGGATATTTCTTACAAGCAGACAAATAATCCTGAGCATAAAACGACAACGATAGCTATTACTAAAGACTTATGGACACCTATTGATTATTTTGTAGTCTATGCAAGCAGTCCAAAACAATATTACCGGACCGCATACACGTACGTGGAACAACAAAAGGCACGCGCAGTAAAAAATAATAATAGTAAACAAAAACATAGTATCAGCGAATACCTCCAACTCCATAGTAATGCAGGGGAAACATATCCATTACAAGACTCCTATCCTAGTCTATTCTTTATGGAAATCGAAAATGAGGATAATCCTCCGCTCAAAATAGATAGTATCTTATTCTACCAAACCCCTATTCATTTGATTGCTGATTTGGACAAAAAGCAAACATACAGCTTGCAAGCAGACAGCAATTGGAATGCTCCTAACTATGATTTATCTAAAATAGACCTCAATCTACCTGCAGACATTCCTGTAGCAAAAGTAAGTGATATTCAAAACAATAAAACAGATAGCACATTGGAAGATAAGGGCTACGGAAACTGGATATTGATTGGTTGCTCTATCCTTGGGATATTCTTAGTTTTTTATTTTGGCAAAGGCCTCATAAAAGACTTGAATAAAGAAAAATAAACGTTAAAAAAGATTGATACGGTTTCCCGTAAATAGTGCTATATTTATGGTGCATCTTTGTACCTAGATTAGTAAGGATATTTTCTAGCGTAAAAAAACTGAGTACCAAACAAAAACATAATCCTGACCTATGACTGCAAAAGAATTTGTATACAATATTCGGGCAAATCAACCCCAACGTATGCACCTTGAAAACAGGTTAAATACAGAAACATTACATGGCATTTTAAGTGATGCACATATTCCCGATTCAGGATCAAACTACCAAGAGCATGGCAACGAAATTTTGAACCTACTCCACAACTTTGACCTGTCGCGATTGAACGTCTATGATATCACCTTTGATCATGACCTAGAGGTGTACCAAGACTTCCTATTTTTTGGATGGGATACAATTGGAGACAGACTAGCATACCATATGCCTTCAGGAGAGGTGGTAAGTTACTATCTACATGGAGATTGTATTAATTTCAAATGTGCTAAGAATGACAGACAGTTTTTACAGTTGTTTTTTGAATTGTACCTTCTGCTAAAAGGACGTTTAGAAACCGAAGATGAACAGACTAAAGACAAGATAAAGGAAGAGTTTTGGTCAAAAACCACATCTACCCTCCCTGATGATTACTGGAAACATTACGAAAGGTTCTTGATTCACCCTTAAAGTATTCTATCTTCTGGACTAGTCAGCTACCGGGCAAACTTTCTATATTTGCATTTCCATCTATTAAAAGGGGAGTTAGCTATGTACAACTTTAAGAACGACTATTCAGAGGGAGCGCATCTGCGTATTTTAGATAAACTGCGAGAGAGTAATCTCGTACAACAGCTTGGCTATGGAGAGGATGATTATAGTCTGGAGGCAAAAGCTATCCTTAGACAAAAAATAGCTAATCCAGCGGCAGAAATATATTTTCTGTCTGCAGGAACGCAAACAAATCTATTGGTTATCTCTTGCCTTCTCCAATCGCATGAGGCTGTAATAAGTGCGCAGTCTGGTCATATCTATGCCCATGAAGCTGGAGCAATAGAAGCTACAGGTCATCGGGTTATTACGGCAGAGACCAAAGACGGTAAGCTGAGGGTTGCAGATATCGAACAGATTTTACAGAATCACACCTTAAGGCCACATGTTGTAAAACCTAAACTGGTGTATATTTCCAACTCTACGGAAATCGGAACCATATATCAGTTGTCGGAATTAAAAGCCCTGTCTGATTGTTGTAAGCTGCACGGCCTCTTATTGTTTTTAGATGGAGCGCGATTAGGCAACGCACTTACAGCGTCCAATAACGATATTACACTTGCCCAGATCAGTCAACTGACGGATGTATTCT
>JBEBQJ010000113.1:0-15628 GCA_040395455.1 Sphingobacterium yanglingense
CGGTGTTCTTGTTGGCAGAGACAGTTTTGTAACTTAACGTATTCACTTGCTTTTATTTAATTAATTAAACTTGTTGTTATACCAATCGTAATCACTACAATTGGATTGCAAAGGTACGATTTTTATTTTTTAAAACACAAGAGACGCTGTTCTTTTATTTTTGCTTTTATGTCTTAATTTTTTTGAAGTCTAGACGTGTCGATGCGGATTGGTGTATAAAGCGGTGCTAACTTGGGTTAGTTAATTGTATTACGGCCAAATTTAACATTTATTAAGGAGTTTCAGATTAAACTTTTTGATACTATTGTACTCTTTTTTTAAGGCAATATGTTACCTTAGTAAAGGTGTTACTATGATTTTGAAGATGGTTTTGAATATTAAAGCGAAAGGTTTGCTAAAAAAAGTATTTGTATTTGGGGTGCTATTGTTTGCGGGAGCCGCAAATGCCCAACGTGTCGATCCCCCTTATAAGATGCAGTTGGCAAAGGTTGAAGAACGATTGAAGGTAGGCGATTTTAGGGAGGCTATGGGGGAAATGGACCGCATTACGGCTAAGTACCCAGATGCGGCTGAGGTGTATTACGCAAAGGCTTTGTTGTTCGGACAGACAGGTAATTACGAAGAGGCTTTAGAAAATGCTAAAACCGCCTATCGACATGATGCAAATATTATGCACGCAAATCTTGTCGTAGAGCTTTATAAAAGTAAACAGAATTGGGCAGAAGCAAGTATTCTATTAGAGGAACTCAGAGAGAAGTATACTGGAGTGCCTTCGATAGGAAGGGATTTAATTATGGTTTTGTCTAATGCTAAGAAGTTAGATACAGCTATTAAAATATATCAGGATGAGGTAGCTAGGGGACATGCTTCGGATACCTTGGATGTGGTTTTGGCTGATGTGTATGTGATGAACGATCGCCTCCAGGATGCGGAGTCGCTATTAGATCCGTGGGATGGTAAATCGACATTAAGGCATGTGTATGGAACACTGGGCTACGTTAATTTGCAAAAAGGAAAGACTAAACAAGCTATCGCAGTCTTAGAGAGAGGAGTGAAATATAGTAAATATCCGGTTCTTTATTTGGATCTTGCAGATGCGTATAAAGCGGATGGAAAGATGAAGATGACTTTTGAGTCGCTAAAGCTTGCATTCGAGTCTAATCAGGTCGAGTTCGGCGATAAGCATCGTGTGATGCTGAATGTGATGCATCCTGATTTTAAGGGTTTCACCTTAGATCAAATTCAAACCTTGGCAAATACCTTGGTCTTGGTGCATCCGAGGATAGCAGAGAGTCATGTGGTCAAAGGTGAGGTGCTGTGGCGTAAAGGGAATACGGCAGAAGCACGTTCACTATTTCTTACTGCTGTAGGGATTAATCCTCGGCATGTTGATGCCTGGCGTATGTTAATCAATACTGATTTAGGATTGAATGAAGTAGACGAAGCTATTCGCCATGCGGATGAATCTATCCGGGCAAATCCTGGTAATGCAATGTTAATGTACTTTTCCGGATTGGCTTTTATGGTAAAAGAGGATTTCGAGAAGACACGTATTATGTTGGAGATGGCTTTGGATCATAGTGAGGAGGAAAATACCTATTTAAGATCAATTATTTATAGCGGCTTGGGGGATTTATACCATCAATTGAAAATGGATGCTGCCTCTGATGTGGCTTATGAGGAAGCTATACAATTGGATAGTACCAATAGTACAGCTATGAATAATTTAGCTTACTATTTGTCTATTCGTAAAAAAGATTTGGAAAGAGCAGCTGTTCATGCAAAAAAGGCAAATGAATTGGATGTGAATTCTGCTACCTTCCAAGATACTTATGCCTGGGTTTTATTTCAGCAGGGTTTTTATAAGGAAGCGGCAGTTTGGATGGAAAAGGCCATCAAGTCTTCTTCTCCTTCGGCGTTATTATTCGAACACTATGGAGATATCCTCGTGCAATTAGGTAAGGAGAAAGAAGCTGTTAGGTATTGGGAAAGAGCGATTGCGTTGGCCAAAGATGGTAATGTGGATATAGATAAAATTAAGTTAAAAATAAAAGATAAACGCTATGTGGAGTAAGTATTTGGTTTTGTTGTCAATAGTGTTTGTTTTAGGAGGCTGTGGCAGTAAGAAGAAAGTGACCGGTGAAAAGAAAGGAGAGGAGATTGTTTCTAAAAATAATGCAGAGGGGTATTTGATTAATAATCTCGATTTCAGGACGTTTTCAGGACGTGCAAAATCGAAGATTGAGTTTGAGAAAGAAAAGCATGATGTCACAATGCATGTACGGATTCTGCGTAACCAAGAAATCTGGATTTCAGTGACTGCTACTTTAGTTAATTTTGAAGTGGCGCGAGTTAAGATTACACCAGATAGTATTCAGATCTTGAATAAGATGAGAAGTGAATACATTGCTAAACGCTTCGACTATATACAACGCTATACAGGCAAGGGTATTTCATTTTTTACCTTGCAGGATATTTTGATGGCTAATGTCTCACAACCCTTGTTGCGGACCGATCAGATTACTGTAGCTAGCGCTTCCGACGAGGTGCAGATTGTCGGTATAAAAGATGATTTATCTTTTCAATATAGTCTAAATGAAAAGAATCGACCAAAAGTATTCCGGTTGAATGTTGTCGGAGGCAACGATAGTCTTGAGTCTTTTTACAGTAATTTTGTGCTATCAGGGGGGTATAATTTTCCGCAGAATCAACAGATAAAGTTGGGAGCTGGGGATATGAATATAAGCGCCATCTTAAATTACAATAGGGCTGACTTTAACGAGGATATTGAGATGCCTTTTGTCGTGCCAGCTAAATATAAAATGGTTGAATGATTTAATAAAGGTGTTAAAAAGTTATTTTTATTAGGCAAGTAGGTGAGATATGTTTATTTTTGGAGGTTATATAAAACGCTAAGTTTAGAAGTAGCAATTCATGGTTTTTAAGAAAATATTACTCAGTATATTTATAATTGGCGCATGCGCGCATTTCTCATACGGTCAAAGTAGTGCGGAATTAAAAAAGCAATTGGAAAAAATCAATGCCGATATTTCTGCTCTGAACAAAGAGTTGTCTGCTAAAACTAAAGAAAAGCTCCTTTCCCAAAAGGAGGTTAATGCACTCAGCCGCCAGTTGAATCTGAGAGAGGATAAGATTACAATAATAAATCGTGAATTAGGAAATCTCTCTAAACAGATTGATGACAATACTAAATCGGTCGCTGCGCTAAAAGTGGAACTCGAAAAAATGCGTCAAGACTATGAGAAGATGATTATGTTTGCCTTCCGTAACAAGAATGCATATAATAAAATGATGTTTATTTTTGCTTCCAAGGATTTTAATCAAGCCTTCAAGCGGGTGAAATATTTGCAACAGTTTAATGATGCCCGAAAGATTAAAGCGGCAGAAATTGAAGGTGTTAAAAAGGAGATAGAACTGAAAATTGCACGTCTAGAAGTGGATAGGAAAACACAGAATGAGTTATTGGCGGAACAACGAAAAGAAAGAGATGTTATCGCAAAAGACCGTTCTGAACATCAAGGACAATTAAGCCAGTTGGCAAAAGAGGAAAAATCGTTCCAAGGTCAATTGTCTGCAAAACAACAAGAACGTAAAAAGTTAAATTCGTTGATAAAGACCGCAATTGCTAGGGAGGCCGCAGAGGAGAGACGGAGAGCCGAAGAGGCGCGACAGAAAGCAGCTTTAGCGGAGTCGAAAAAAACAGGTAAATCCGTTGAGGATGCACGAAAGGAAATCGATAAGAGAAAAGGGGCAGACGTAATCGCTAGTACACCAGAAGTAGCAAAACTATCTGCAAGTTTTCAGGCTAATAGAGGCGGCTTGCCTTGGCCTGTAGCGCAGGGTAATATCGTCCGCAATTATGGAAGTGTGGTTGTTGAACATGGCGTAAGGGATTTCTATGACTATGTGCGTATTCGGACTGGGGATGGTGCAGCTGTAAAATCAGTGTTCTCTGGAACGGTGGTACAAGTTGTAAGTATGGGAACCTCTGCCGTAGTCATAAAGCACGGTAATTATTACACAGCATATTCAAATTTGAAGAGCACTTCAGTGAGCAAAGGACAGTCAGTAAGTACAGGTACGGTAATCGGTACCGCTGCTGGAGATGCCGAGGAAGGATTTACGTATATTGATTTTAGCGTCTTCCAAGGAGAGACTGTTTTGGATCCATCTTCTTGGATAGCAAGATAGTTACGGGATATTAATTTATTAATATCTATATTTGTAATAAGGAGTGTTTATTGTAGAATTTTTTTATAAGTATAATAGAACAAAATGTATACATCAAATTTATTATTTATAGGGACCCAAGAGATTATCATTATAGTCGTTTTAGTTCTTTTGTTATTTGGAGGGAAGAAAATCCCTGAATTAATTCGTGGTTTGGGGCGTGGTGTTAAAGAATTTAAAGACGGGCAGAAAGAAGAACCTTCTGATCAGAAGAACAATACATCTGATAACACGAGCAATCCTTAATGGTTGCTAATGATAAATAGGAAAAAGGATTTGGTCTTAGTTTTGTAGGATTGAATCCTTCTTTTTTTATTTTATAAACCTTGCCCACTAGTCGGCTTAAAAACTAGAATGCATGAAATTTTCTATTATTTTATCAATCGCTGCCGTATTTATTTTCTCGCATACGGTAGCTCAAGAAGTCGCGATTGATAACCAAAAAGAAGAACTTAACAGTTCTATGAGTGCCTTTATAGAGCTTCAACAAAAGCAGTTGGCGTCTCATCTAGATTCTATAAAGGAAAAGATAGACCCCAATTTGGAAATTACTCCAGAAGATTTGGGAATATTGAGACGACTTAAGTCTATTTCGAAAGATGTCCCTTTGGAGTTTACCTCCCAGGTAAAAGGGTATATCGATAAGTACGCATCCCAAAATTACAGGCCTTATATGAATAGGTTGCTCGGATTGAGCCAGCATTATTTTGGTATATATGAAGCTGTTTTTGAAGAAGCTAGAATTCCAGAAGAAATTAAGTATCTCTCTTTAGTGGAGTCTTCATTAAATCCACATTTAGTTTCTACTTCAGGAGCGGTGGGGCCTTGGCAGTTTATGTACGCTACTGCTAAGTTTTATGACTTAGAAATGAATAGTAACATCGATGAAAGGAAAGATGCTTATGCTGCAAGTTATGCAGTAGCCCGATATATAAATGAAGCGTATAGTCAGTTTGATGACTGGCTTTTGGCACTAGCATCTTATAATTGTGGAAGAGGTTGTGTACAGCGAGCTATTCAACGTTCGGGGTTTACAAAGCCCTCCTTTTGGGAGCTTTCTCCGTTTCTTCCAAAAGAGACCAGAAATTATATTCCAAAATATATTGCGATGACTTATGTTCTTTCAAATGCGGAGTACTATGGGATAGAAGCTGAGGCTACAGAATTGCAGTTAGAGAGTAAGTTGGTCATGATTGACAAGAAGATAGCTTTAGGTAATATCGCAGAGGCTATAGGTGTATCGCTGGATCAGTTAAAAAAATACAACCCTGCTTTCAAGCAGAATATAATAATCGGGTCTGTAGATAAACCTAGACGCTTGTTGTTGCCTATTACTGAAAACACGAATGATAGCCTTTTATACATAGCGTTAAATGAGAGTGTCTTGCATCCAGAATCAGCGAAAAGTGAAGAGGACGAAACAAGGATAGCTCTTAAAGACCAAAAGAAGTATAAAGTTAAAAATGGAGAAACTTTAGTCAGTGTATCTCGTAAAGTTGGGGTTTCGGTACAAAATCTAATAGCTTGGAACGGCTTGACTTCGAGAAGTAAAGTTGTGGGTAAGGTATTGGTTTTGGAACAACCGGTAAGTCCACGATTAGCTGAAAATGTTAAAGTAGCTACTGCTAAAGTAAAGAATAATAATGTGGTGTATACGGTGCAAAGAGGTGATTCTTTGGATCGAATAGCTAATAAGTTTTCGGGGAGTTCCGTTTCTAAATTGAAAGCTGACAATGGTTTAAAAAGTGATATGATTAAACCAGGGATGAAGCTTAAGGTAAATAGAGGCTAGTATATACAAAGATGCTGCTTAGTAAAGCCAAGCAGCGTCTTCTTCATTGTCTATTTCTTCTAATCTAACCTCGACATGTTCTTTTAAGATGGTAGAGAGTTTAGTGCCATAGAAGTCGCTAAAAATAGGGAATTGGTGATGGCTTCTGTCTATAAGTACGGCCGTGCGCATTTTCTTCAATGGTACATTTATAAAAGCTCCTAATGCATAAGCCAATGTGCGCCCGCTATTAAGCACATCATCGATGATGATTATAGCTTTATTTTTAGCCATTTCAACAGGTTGGTCTGTGTTCGCTTCAAGATTTCTTTTACTCTTTTCGATATTAACCTTAATGAGCTCTATTTCTTTTTCAGGTGCGATTTCTTGAAGTATATTTTGTAAACGTTGGGCAAAAATATAGCCTCTGTCCGCAATGCCGACCAGTACGATTGCTTTTTCTTCGAAATTATCTTCTAGGATTTGGTAAGCAATACGTCGAGACTTTTGTTGTATCTGCTGTTTGTTTAGTATTAAAGTTTTCTTTCCTGACATGATTATTATTTGACTATGCTAATTTAATAAAACTATGAGATATGTACTATACAATCGTTGGGAAAATATTTTGGTGAGAGGTAAATATAAAAAGCCTAGATGGATTCCATCTAGGCTTTTATGTCGTTCAAATAGTAAGTAGTCTATTTGATATCTTCTTTATAGTTTGACGCATCTGCGGTCATAATCCTATCTTCGTCTTTTTTAGGTCTTCCTCCGTTGTAATAATAACGCTGCCAATAAGCTTCATTAAGGCTACTTACCATCACACCTTTACTTGAGGATGCATGTGCAAATTTGTCGTCTCCTAAGTAAACACCTACATGTGTTATGCTTTTGCTTCTGATTTTGAAAAAAACTAAATCTCCTGCTTGAAGGTCGCTTTTTCTAATGGGAGTTACATTGTCATATTGATTCCTGCTGTTGTATCCGATTGTGGTATTGAATACGTTTTCATAAACCGCCAATGAGAACTTGGAGCAATCTATGCCTTTTTTGGAATCTCCGCCTAACCGGTAGGGAGTACCTAACCAATCATAGACAAACTGATAAAGCTTTGTGCTTGTTGTAGTATTAATAGCTACACCCATAATCTGAGAAAAGTACTCTTTTGTAAGATTGTCCTGATCTCCTGTTTTACTTTTGTTTGTTGTTTGTGCGTGCGACACTAGACAAAAGCCTATAAATAGCATACTTGCTATTATCTTTTTTGTTTTCATTAAATCGCTTTATTTAATTACAACTTTCCTTCCGTAGATGTATATCTACACATCGACATCAACGAAGATAGGGTATTATGGTTGCGGTTCCAAACTATTTTACATTTTTTTAACAAAACTTTAACTTTTTGATTGGCCTAATTGCTTGTGTTACAGTAGGTATTCTGTTTGTTCGTCATTGTGTGTTGTAAAATGTTATTTCCGGTATATTAACAAGCTTCAGTATTTGATTACCAAACTGGATTAGGTAAAGAAAATGACTGATATTTCTATTTTGTTAAAATAAATTTGCATTTGTTGATATAGTTGTATTATCTTTATGAAAATTTTACGAAAGAAATGTTTTTAAGCACAATTATTTCAACAACTATTATTACCACCGGGATTAGATTCTGGAGGAGGTAGTTCTATTGTGAAGTGATACGTGCAGAGAATATATAGAGCCTTCCTCCAGAAAAGAGGAAGGCTTTTTTTTTGAACTTTTTTAACACAAACTAATATTAAACTAATGAAGGTATTAAAATTTGGAGGGACTTCGGTAGGGACAAAAGAGAGTATTCAAGAGATGTTGAAGATTGTTAAAGAGTCTTTTGATAATGGAGAGAAGCCGCTAGTGGTCTTGTCCGCAATGTCTGGCGTGACCAATCTATTGACACAAATGGCAGAAAACGCGGCGGAGGGGAAGTCTTTTGAGGAGAATTTGAAAATGCTTGAAGAAAAGCATTTTGAAGTCGTTAAAAGCCTTATCGCGGTCAAATTTCAAAATCCAGTATTTACCAAGCTCAAGCTTATGCTCAATGAACTGGATGAAATATTACAGGGGGTATATGCCTTGAAAGAATTAAGCATGCAGAGTAAGGATCTTATTGTTTCTTTTGGTGAGCGGTTCTCTAATTTTATGGTCTCTAAAATTATGGAGCAATATATACCAGAAACTGAATATATTGATGCCTCTCATTATGTCAAAACTGACTCCAATTTCGGGAATGCTCATATTAATGAAGAGTTGACTACGCAGCTTATTCAGGCGTTGTCTTATACGCATGCTGACAAATTACTGTTTGTAACAGGTTTTATTGGCTCAAATGATAAGGGGCGTGTCACGACATTAGGGCGAGGGGGATCAGATTATACGGCAGCAATATTTGGATCCATTTTAGGTGCATCTATTATCGAAATCTGGACAGACGTGAATGGAATGATGACTGCCGATCCTAGAATTGTTAAAAAAGCATTTTCGTTACCTATCTTATCTTATACTGAAGCTATGGAGCTGTCCTACTTTGGTGCGAAAGTAATCTATCCACCGACTATGATCCCTGCATTTCTGAAAAAAATACCTATCGCTATCCGTAATACTTTTGAACCTCATCTCGCTGGGACTGTTATTCAATTTGAATCTGATAAATCCAACTACCCTATCAAGGGAATCTCATCTATTTCAGATATATCTATCATCAATCTTACCGGAAGTGGGATGATTGGTAAGTCTGGTTTTTCTGGGCGTTTATTTACGATGTTGGCCCGGGAGCAGATTAATGTGGTCTTGATTACACAGTCTTCTTCTGAACACAGTATAACATTTGCAGTCAATCCTTCAGATGCAGGGAAAGCATTACAATTAATTGCTGTTGAGTTTGAATTAGAGTTGGAAGCAAATAAGCTTATAATGCCCGAGCTAGAAGAGAACCTTTCTGTATTGGCCATCGTAGGTGAAAACATGAAGCGTACACCAGGTATATCGGGCAGGCTATTTCATGCTTTAGGTCGAAATGGAATCAATGTACGGGCTATTGCTCAAGGTTCATCCGAGTTTAATATTTCTGTAATTATTTCTAAAGACGATCTTGCCAAAGCTCTGAATGCCGTTCATGACGCATTTTTCGCTGAGTTGAAAAAGACGCTATACGTGTTCAACTTAGGGACAGGCAATATAGGTGCTACTCTGTTTAAACAACTTCATGAACAACATGGTTTTCTGTTGGAAAATAATGATATTGAGGTCAAGGTGGTGGGAATTTCCAATTCTAGAAAAATGCTTTTTAATGAGGCGGGAATTGATTTGAATGCGTGGCGTGATGATCTTGAAAATAACGGAGAGGTAGCTGATTTGACAGGTTTTGTCGATCGTATGAAGTCTATGAATCTTCCAAATTGCGTTTTTATTGATAACACAGCTAGTAAACTACCAGCGACATACTATGAAGATATTTTTAGGTCCAATGTATCTATCGTAACCTGTAATAAAATAGCTAATTCGGGAGATTATGCACAGTATCGTTTATTGAGAGATACTGCACGTATGCATGGAGTAGACTTTTTTTATGAAACAAACGTTGGCGCTGGCTTACCTATTGTAAGTGTATTGAAAGATTTAATGATGAGCGGAGATCGTATATTAAAAATCGAAGCCATTCTTTCAGGAACTATATCTTATATCTTCAATAATTTTGTCGGTGAGGCATCTTTTTATGAAGTTGTGAAGCGGGCACAAGAATTAGGGTATACGGAACCCGATCCGCGTGACGACTTAGGAGGGGTAGATTTTATGCGTAAAATGTTAATCTTAGCGAGAGATGCTGGCCATATCATGGAAGCTGCTGATGTAGACCTAGGTGCGATTCTACCCGAATCCTGTTTGAAAGCGGCTTCAGTAGATGAGTTTTATGCAGAATTGCTGAAAGCTGAACAGTACTTTAATGCTTTGAAGACAAAAGCCGCAGCTGAGGATAAAGTGATTCGTTATATCGGAACCCTAGAAGAAGGGAAAGTGAAAATTTCTTTGCAGATGGTGGATAGTGGACATCCTTTCTTTGCTCTTTCTGGTAGCGACAATATTATATCATTTACGACCGAGCGTTATAAAGAAAGACCTTTAGTGGTGAAAGGGCCTGGAGCAGGGGCTGAAGTGACAGCTGGGGGCGTATTTGCCGATTTGATTAATGTTGGAGCTAGGTAGATGTTTGCATAAGAGTGTTGATTTGGTTTAGTAGTTAAGTTATGAGCGAAAATAAATTAGGAAAAGAAGTAGATTTCCAAAAAGTAAAGGACAGGGTCCGGGGTTTTGCGCCGGCTACTGTGGCGAATATGATTTGCGGTTTTGATATTTTGGGATTCGCGGTAGATGAGCCTGGTGATGAAGTTAAAATGTATCGTGTGGCAGAGTCTGGAGTGCGCATCCGTTCTATAGAGGGGGATGATGGACGGTTGCCATTAGATCCAGATCGCAATACTGTCAGTGCTTGTGTGAAGATGTTGTTGCTGGATTTAGGCGTGGCAGATAAAATCGGTATAGAGATTGAACTCATCAAACATATGCCTATAGGCTCGGGGCTTGGCTCTAGTTCAGCGAGCACCGTAGCGGGATTGTACGCTATTAACGAACTGTTAGGAGCACCCCTTACCAAAGAAGAGTTGATGCCCTATTGTGTAGAAGGCGAACGTCTAGCTTGTGGCCACGGTCATGCCGACAATGTTGCACCAGCATTGATGGGTGGGGTTACTTTAGTAAGGGGGCATGAAGCGTTAGATATCATAAAGCTTCCCGTTCCTGCTGATCTCTATGCTGGAATTGTATTTCCACAGGTAGATGTGCCTACTCGTGATGCACGCCAATTGATAAAGGACAAAGTGCTATTGAAAGATGCGGTGGTGCAATGGGGGAATATTGCTGGATTGGTCGCAGGTCTTTTTCAAAATGACTATGATTTGATTGGGCGAAGTATGAAAGATGTCTTGATAGAACCTACTCGAGCTATTTTAATACCAGAGTTTTACGAAATGAAGCAAATCGCACTGGAAGGAGGAGCTTTGAGTTTTGGTATCTCCGGATCAGGGCCTTCGGTAGTCGCTATCTCAAAAGGTGAAGATATAGCACGGAGCGTTACGGTTAAGATTAAAGAGCATTTGTCATCGAAAGATATCGAAAGTTATCAATATGTGTCTGCTGTTAATCTAGAAGGACCAAGGCTTTTGGAGTTTGATAATGGCTAGAGAACCTAAAACTAACTTTTAATATCTTATATCTAAACTTAAAAAATGAAATTTTATAGTACAAATAATAAAGCATTGCGTGTTTCTTTTCAAGAAGCTGTTTTTAACTCTTTACCTCAAGATAAAGGGTTGTATATGCCAGAGTCCATACCTCAATTGGACCCTTTGTTTATCCGTAATATACAACAATACTCACTTCAAGAGATTGCTTTGACTGTAGCTTCGGCAATTATTGGAGATGATATTCCGAAGGCTGATTTGAAGAAAATCGTAGAAGATGCCATAAATTTTGATGCGCCGGTCCATTTTTTAGATTCTGAAACAGGCGTTTTAGAACTCTTTCATGGGCCTTCTTATGCCTTTAAGGACTTCGGAGCTCGGTTTATGAGCCGTGTGATGGGCTATTTTTCACAAAAAGGAGACCAGTTATTGGACGTTCTCGTTGCTACATCAGGAGATACTGGGGGGGCTGTGGCTTTAGGGTTTTTGGGTGTAGAAGGAACACGTGTGACCATCCTATATCCTAAGGGGAAAGTCTCTAAGGTGCAGGAGGAGCAATTGACAACGAATGGTCAAAATATCAGAGCACTGGAAGTTGATGGTACTTTTGACGATTGTCAGGCTTTGGTAAAGGAGGCTTTTAATGATACTGAATTGAATACAGCCTTGCGTCTTACCTCTGCCAATTCCATCAATATCTCTCGGTTGATTCCCCAGACCTTTTATTATTTCTGGGCGTACGCCCAGTTGAAAGCGCAAGGTATTTCAGAGGTCGTATTTACAGTCCCTAGTGGTAATTTTGGTAATATTGGAGCTGGATTATTGGCTTACAAAATGGGACTTCCTGTAAAACACTTTGTTGCCGCAACAAATGTAAATGATACGGTACCTCGTTTTCTCCAATCAGGAGTATACCAACCCAAACCTTCAGTTCAAACGCTAGCTAATGCAATGGATGTGGGCAATCCTAGTAATTGGGTCAGAATACAAGACTTGTTTGCAGGGGATTTGGAAAACCTTCGGAGTGTGATTTCATCTTATACGTATGACGATGAACAGACAAAAAACGGGATGGCTGATCTTTATAAGAAATATAATTATATAGCTTGTCCTCATACTGCTATAGCTTATTTGGCAGCTCACGCTTATAAAAAAGATTACCCAGGGACATATGCCTCTGTGTTTTTGTCTACCGCGCACCCTTGTAAATTTCCAGATGCGATAGATGCTGAGGTGTTTACAAAAGTAAAATTGCCACAAGGGGCGAGCGACTTATCGAATAAGCCTAAATTGGCTACAGATTTGAAAGTTAGTTATGAAGATTTTAAAACATATTTGTTGTTAAATAAGTAAGTTGATATTTTATAGTAGAAAAGAGCATCTATGTATACATGGATGCTCTTTTTTTTGATGTGTGTTGGAATAAAGTTTTGAAAAAACTATAAATAAATAATATTATTTGCTTTTTCGATTATATTTTTGTGCGATGAATACAATAGTCTTACAAAAAGGTAAAGATAAAGCTGCATGGCAATTACATCCTTGGGTGTTTTCCGGTGCTATAGGTAAAATAAATGGTGAAGTCAGGCCGGGAGAGGTTGTTGCCGTATACAATGTGGATGATGAATTCATAGCTTATGGTGTATATAATAACACATCACGTGTTGTAGTTCGTTTGTTGGAATGGAATCCTGCTAATGAGATTAACGAAGATTGGTGGAAGGCGCGTGTGCGAAAAGCTGTTCAACATCGAAGACAATTGTTGACTGAGGAGAATGATGCTGTTCGTTTAGTGTTTGCAGAAGCAGATTTTTTACCAGGACTTATTGTAGATAAATATGCAGACTATATTTCCGTTCAAATCCATTCGGCAGGAATAGAGAATATAAAAGAACTTATTGTCGATGAATTAGTAAACCTATTAGCACCTAAGGGGGTTTATGAACGGAGTGATTTGAAGTCTAGGGAGTATGAAGGATTGCCAGATACCAATGGCGTATTATGGGGAGAGTTACCTCCAGATTTTGTCGAGATTTTGGAGAATGGAATCCGTTATAAGGTGAATATCATTGATGGACAAAAATCGGGGTTCTATTGCGATCAGCGTGAGAATAGATTTTTGACCGCACAATATGTTCAGGGCAAAAGGATGTTGGATTGTTTCTGTTATTCTGGTGGTTTTACATTAAATGCCTTCCGAGCGGGGGTAGCTGAAGTTATTTCAGTAGATAGTTCCGCATTAGCTATAGAAACCCTGAAGGATAACGTGATATATAATGGATTTGATGATGTTAAGCACACTGCAGTTCAGTCCGATGTAAACAAATACTTGCGTCAACTGGGAGAGAAAGGAGAGAAATTTGATATGATAGTCTTGGATCCTCCTAAGTACGCTCCTTCAAGGTCAAGTTTGGAGAGAGCCTCTAGAGCATATAAGGATTTGAATCGCAGAGGTCTCATGTTATTGGATAGTGGAGGTCTGTTGGCAACATTTTCTTGTTCTGGTGCAATGGATATAGATACTTTTAAGCAAGTGTTGGCATGGGCGGCCCTGGATGCAGGTAAGGAAATTCAATTTATAAGACAGTTTTCACAGCCGGAGGATCATCCTGTGAGAGCCTCTTTCCCGGAAGGCGAATATTTGAAGGGATTATTAGTGCGTGTATTGTAAGAAAGCAAGTTGAAATGCTGTGATAAGAAAGTCAGTGGGAAGACGATTCCTTATCACAGCATTATATTACCACCGAATCAACGCCGATCCCCAAGTAAAGCCTGCTCCAAATGCAGCTAAGCAAACCAAATCCCCTTCTTTGATTCGGCCCTCTTCCCAAGCTTCCGAAAGCGCTATTGGTACTGATGCAGCAGTTGTATTGCCGTATTTTTGAATATTATTGAACACCTTATCATCCGCTAATCCCAATGTTTTCTGTACAAACTGTGATATACGGAGATTGGCTTGATGCGGTACCAGAAGGTCTATATCGGCAGGTGTTAGTCCGTTTTTAGATAAAGCTTCACCAATGACTTCCGGAAATTTTACCACTGCCTTTTTGAAAACGGCTTGGCCATCCATATAGGGAAATGTGCTCCCGTCCTCTAGCATTTTTGTGGTCATTAACATTCCTCCCAACTCTTGTTCTGGCCATTCGGGGCGATTCTCCAACCCCTTTCCTCCTGATGCACCAGGGTAGTACATCGCTAGTTTCTCTGCTTCGGCCCCGTCAGCGTGTAGGTGAGTGCTTAAGATACCTCTACCATTTTCGGAAGTCGGTTGTAATACTGCAGCACCTGCACCATCACCAAATATCACAGATACAGCCCTACCTCGTGTTGAGAAATCTAAGGCGAAGGATTGTTTTTCGGATCCAACCACCAGAATGTTTTTATACATTCCTGTTTTTATAAATTGATCGGCTATGGACAGTGCATATACAAAACCTGAGCATTGGTTACGGATGTCCAGTGCACCAATTTCACCCATCCCCATTTCCCTTTGGAGCAGAACACCACAACCTGGAAAGTAATAATCGGGAGATAATGTCGCGAATATAATGAAGTCTATATCTGCTGCAGTTGTGTTTGCCCGTTCTATGGCTACCTTTGCTGCCTCAACAGCCATAGAAGACGTTGTTTCCTCTAGGCGATTGGCATATCTTCTTTCCTTGATTCCTGTACGTTCTTGAATCCATTCATCGTTGGTGTCCATGAATCGGGAGAGGTCATCGTTGGTATACACATTTTTAGGTACGTAGTGACCTAAGCCTGCAATTTTAGATTGGAACATGTTTTTTGTGATTCTAATCGTTAATAATCTAACTGTTTTCAACTCGTCAATAAAAGCCTAAACCTTATGAAATCTAATAAGTTTTTATTCATAACGGAGGAAGTTGTTACAAAATTACGGTTTTTTTGAAAAATACACTACTTTTGCGCTATGGGTGTAGAAACCGAACAAGAAACCTTTACGCTTGAGGAAATATTAGCTTCAGTTAAAGAAAGTCATAAGCTGATTCTTTGGAACGACGATATTAACACATTTGACCATGTGATTTATTGTCTTATGCACCATTTGCAGTATACCGAGTCTCAGGCCGAGCGTATTGCCTGGAAAGTACATACTGAAGGGAAATGTGCTGTATTAGAGGGGCCTTATGTCGAACTTGAAATCTACCGAAAGATTCTGAAAGCCGAGGGGCTTACCGTTTCGGTAGAGTAAATTTTGCTTGGTAATAATACGGTTACGATAGCCCCTTATTCTGTTTTATTCTCCATTTTTGTAGCTTACGAACGCAATCTAAGCTATGCAACTTAAATTATTATTTACCTTATTTTTTGCCCT